>NZ_CABSJB010000039.1:0-22882 GCF_902477955.1 uncultured Turicimonas sp.
CGCAGATAATATTTGATTTGCCGGAAGCATTAGGGCCGTAAATAACTGAGGAGCATAAAGCTTTTTGAGTTTTTCTGATTCCTTTGACTTTTCTTTCGATTATGCTGTATGCCAAATCCTTTTGTTTAGGAGCAGGGATCATGGAAAACACAGCGGGTTCCCTAAAAGATTTAAAGTTTTGAAGTCTAAACTCAAGGAACATATGAATACCTTATGAAGAAAAAAGAACCTTTCGAGAATATTTCGCGATTCTGCTATTGAACTAATCTAATTCTGTCATAAGACTGGCTTTTTTTCTTAATTTTGCATAATTTTTGCAAAATGAATACATTTAAGATATTTATCAAAAACAAATATCCCTGTGTCAAACGGGATATTCCAATCTTTTAGAAAGTTTTTTTGAAATATGTCAAATTTTCCGTTTTCATATTAAATATGCGTGTATATGGCATAGAAATTTGTCCATGCGCCTTTTAACGGTCATTTCGAGGAAGTCAAAGATGTATTTGACGATCCAATCCCTATCGATAGGCAAGACCGTATTGAAAATGGTGAAGAGAGATGGCCAACAATAGGCTCGACTCCAAATTTCGTAATTGTTTTAATAGCACATTCTGTCAGATATGATGGAGTGGAAGTGATATGTACTGTGAGTGCAAGAACAATAAGTAAGCAAGAAAGGTATTTATGAACAAAGTTAGATACAAAGCTAAAAGCATAGAGCTTACAGATAGACATCTGAAAGAACTTGAAGATCTAGCCAAAGTGCCGGACTCTGAAATTGACTATTCCGATATTCCGCAACTTAACCCAGAAGATTGGAAAAATGCTTCTCGCGGTATGTTCTATCATGGTGTCAAAACGCCGGGGGCTCCGCGCCTCGAGGCAACTGCTTCATGCAGTAAGAAAGATGTTGAAAGGCTTGAGGACGCCAAGGTGCTTTCCTCTAAGCATGAAATTCCAGAGAGATAGAAAGGTCTAACAAAGCAAGGAAGCTTTTTAAGCCTGCCGACAAAATGCTTGGAAAAATCAGGAGAAGTCTCCTGACCCAAGGAGGATTCGGGCTTCTCCATTAAAGAAAAATTACCTTGCACTCGGGACCTAAATTCAGGCTTTATTGAAATAATTAGTTGAAGCAAGCTTCTTTTGGATGCCCGGGGAGGGTTATATCGATAGTTCTTAAGTTTCTAGTTCTGCCGTTTGCGAAGTTAAAGTTGTCCGGAAGCCTGAAAAAAATCTTCCGCATAGGACTTTGTTTGCCGAAAGACAACATCTTGCTTATCGGACTTAAAGGCGAGAGGTAGAAAACCTAAATTTTCTACCTCTGATTAAACCATTCAATAGTTGCTTTCCATCTCTCGGACTTTTTGCAGAATTTTCTCATTAACTGGAGTTGGAACTCCTAGCTCTTTGCCTAATGCAACAACAGTTCCTGCAAACATCTCAACCTCGCTTCGCCGTTTGTTGACACCGTCCTGACGCATAGAAGGCATGCCTTCGGGATTCAATTTGTCGATAATTCCTAAATATTGGAGATATTCATCCTCAGTCAAACAGACGCCGTTCTTCTGGCTGAGTGCAAGAACCTCTCTCATGGCGGCTTTCATCGTTTCTCTCGGAGCGCCTTCTTGATGAACCGTTCTGAATATTCCTTCATTAATCATGACGGCTTGATTGACGCCGACATTTAGCATCCACTTGCACCACATCCGATGAATAATGTCTTCCTCGGAAACATACGGCAGAAAAATAGAATCAAAAAACGCTTCCGTCCTTCTAAGTGCTGCTTCTAATTTAAGGTTCTGGTTGTTTTTCGGAATACCGATGCAAAGTTCACCTAAATCTCGATAAATAACCTTCGAACCTTGTTTTAGGGCATCCATTTTTTGTCCGATGCAGTACAGGACATTGGCAAGAGGAAATGCTTTCTTCAAAATCTCTTCGCTTGAAATGCCGTTGAGCAAAGAAATAATGACGGTATTCTCATTAACCAGAGGAGCAGCAGTTTTAATGGCGTCATCTAAAGCCGTTCCTTTTACGGAAAAAAATAAAAAGTCCGCCGGGACGCTGTTTTCATCTGGCGTAACAAAATTGAAGAAGCATCTTTGATCGTTCAAATAAATTTCTTCTTGTCTGTAGCGTTCGCAGCGTTTTTTATCCGCTGCAAAAGTAACGCTGTGCTTTCCTAAAGCATTTTCAATGGCTTTGGCATAGAGGATACCTAAGGCACCAAGACCGATAAAGTAGACGGAAGGGGCAGGAGATTTGTTCATAGCTGGAGATATAAGAAAACCGGCCGAAGCCGGCATATCAGTTAGAGAATTTAGTCGTCGTATCCGGGTACCGGCAAGCGCTTGCCGAGACGATAGAACATGGCGCCTCCGAAGTTGGGCAGGATGCTGAAGTCAGCATCCAGATTTTCAAACTGCGGATGTCCGTCTTTAATCACTCTCTCGTCATAGAAGGCTTGAACGATTTGGCCTAAGAACAGGTCATATTTCTTCTGAATTTCTGCTTCAGGAAGAACTTTACAGACGGCCCAGGCGACACATCCTTTTGGTAGCGGGAATCGGCAGTCATCAACTGTATAGAACTCAATTTTGCTGTCTTCAATCTTGGAAGAAACGCTGTTCTTCGAGTTGGTGCCTAAGAACATTAATTCTTGAACGATTTTGGCAGTCGGAAGGGCTAATAAGAAATAGCCGTCTTTTTCAACCAATTTGCGGGTGTAATGGCTGCTGTCGATGACAACGTTCAGTTTGTCATAGTCGAGAGGACAGCTCCAACTGGCAGGCATGATATCGAGATCATCGCCGCTTTGGGCTTCAACTAAAACAGTGCCCCCTAAATTAAAAAGTTTCCAAACTTCGCTCACGCTGATGGTTTTAATGTTGGCAGTCATTACGGTATCTCCAAAAGATTTTCTTCCCTATTGTATGACTATTCCAAAAAGGACGCCTGAACACCAAGAAAATGCACAAAGAAAGTGCATAAAAAAGTAGACGCACCAAATAGGTGAAATAAATATGCTGATTTTTGGTGAGGGCTCGGCTTTTACTTCGCAAACTGAATATTTAGTGCAGTAAAAAGTTGGCACGGTTTTTGCTTAATAAAAATTATTCGAAATTCTTATCAAGATTTTCGCCGTCTTGGTGATAAACGGAGCTCCCGAGATGCACGCAAGACAGAAACAATTAAGGTCAAGAGCCAAGAAACACTTTCAGAAATTCTCAATTCTATTTGGAGGCTTTTCAAATGCTGATCAAAAAACTTCTCCCAGTTGCTTTTGCTGCTTCACTTGCTTTCGCCGGCTCTGCTGCCTTAGCTGCCGGTCAGACATTCGTTACAATCGGTACCGGCGGCATTACCGGTGTTTACTATCCGACAGGCGGTGCTATCGCTAAAATCATCAACGCCAAGAAAAAAGAATACGGTATCCGTGCTTCTGTTGAATCTACCGGCGGTTCTAAGTTCAACATCAATGCTATCGACTCTAAAGATTTGGACTTCGGTATCGCTCAGGCCGATACACAGTACCTTGCTTACAACGGCAAAGGTCCATGGGAAGGTAAACCTGTCAGCAAGCTTCGCGCCGTTTTCGCTCTTGCCCCTGAAGCCGTTACATTCGTTGCTGCAGAAGATTCCGGCATCAAGTCCATTAAGGACGTCAAAGGCAAAACAATTAACTTAGGTGACCCGGGTTCAGGCAACCGTGTTAACTCTACCGACATCTTCAAATACGCCGGTATTGTTTCGGGCAAAGACTTCCGCGACGAAAAACTTAAACCGGCCGATGCTCCTCGCGTCCTCCAGGACGGTCGTATCGACGGCTTCTTCTACACTGTCGGCCATCCGAACGGCAACATCAAAGAAGCCACTGCAGGCAAGAGAAAAGTTCGCATCGTTCCTATTACCGAAGTCGGTGATTTGCTCAAAGACGCTCCTTACTACGCTATGACCGAAATCCCGATGGATCAGTATCCGGACGCCGTCAACTCCAAGGATAAAGTCAAGACGGTCGGCATGCTCGCTACATTAGTGACTTCCGCCGATACTCCTGATGATGTCGTTTATGCCATCACTAAGGAAGTTATGACAAACCTTGACGACTTCAAGAAGCTGCATCCGGCTTTGGCAGGTCTGACCAAACAGTCCATGCTTGAAGGCTTGACCGCTCCAATCCATCCGGGCGCTTTGAAGTACTACAAAGAAGTCGGCTTAGTCAAATAATTAAGCCTTAAGTACCATCCAGCCGTGCCCGGGAGCTTCTCTCGGGCGCAGGCGTAAATAATAAAAAGGAACCTTCATGTCAAATAGCCAGAATGAGAAAATTCTTCTCCCGCAGGCAGGTATTCCTGGTTTTGTTCTAACTCCGAAGAAGAATTCTTCCGAAGATATCGTGGGAGAGTACCGTGAAGAGGTAGTTCACGGAGACAGAGGATTAGCGGGAGATAAGACCGGCATTTCCGCCAAAATTACTTTCATCGTTGCGTTATGCTGGGCGTTTTTCCAGATGTCCACAGCCAGCTGGCTGCTTTTGGACTCTTTGCAGGTAAAAGCTATTCACTTGGCTTTTGCTTTGTCTTTGATTTACTTGAACCTTCCGACTCTTAAATCGGAAACCAAATCTCGCTGGGACTTGCGAATTCTCCTGGCGATGAAAAAAGTTACCATCGTTGACTGGATGATTGGCATCGTCGGCGTTATCGCTGCTCTCTATATCGTCATTGACTATGCAGGAATCTCCGAGAGACCGGGTCAGCCGATCGGCCGCGATTTGATTATGGGCGTAACTCTTGTTGCCCTTATGCTTGAAGCGACACGCCGTGTTCTCGGGCCGGCTCTTCCGGTTATTGCAGGTGCCTTTATGGCCTATGTTTTCTTAGGCCCTTATTTACCCGATCTTATTGCTTTTAAAGGTGCGACTTTAACGCGCTTCATCTCTCAGATGACCATGGATACACAGGGCATTTACGGTGTACCGCTGCATGTGTCGGCAACCGTTGTGTTCTTATTTGTGATGTTCGGGACTATGCTCGATAGAGCCGGAGGCGGAGCCTTCTTTACCCGTTTGGCTATTTCCGGGTTAGGGCAATACCGAGGCGGCGCAGCTAAAGCCGCTGTCGTCAGTTCAGCTCTCTCCGGTACCGTTTCCGGATCATCCATTGCTAATGTCGTCACTACCGGTACATTTACCATTCCTTTAATGAAGCGTCTGGGTTATCCGGCTAAGAAGGCGGCGGCTATTGAAGTTGCTTCTTCCGTAAACGGTCAGCTGGCTCCTCCGGTCATGGGTGCTGCGGCCTTCATTATTGCCGAGTATGTCAACGTTCCTTACATCGAAGTGGCAAAGGCAGCTGCTGTCCCGGCGTTTGTCTCTTATGTCGGTTTGCTGTGGATTACTCACATTGAAGCTTGCAAGTTAGGTCTTAAAGGCTTGCCTAAGTCGGAGCTCCCCAGATTCTGGATCGAACTCAAGAACGGCTTGCACTATCTTCTCCCGCTGTTCGTTCTTATTTGGGAACTGGTGGTGGAAATGCATTCTGCTGAAATGTCCGTTTTCAGAGCTATTTTAGTGTTGGCCTTCCTGATGGTTTTCCAGCCTGTAGTAATTGCTAAGGTTCACAATGCGGACATGTGGGCTGCCTTCAAGTTCGGCGTAAAAAATACATTAAGCTCTATGGCTGCCGGAGCCAACAACATGGCCGGCGTTGCTCTGGCAACGGCTTCTGCCGGTATTATCGTAGGGTGCGTCTCTTTAGGTCTCGGACAGCAGATTACTTCCTTTGTAGAAGCTCTTTCGATGGGCAACATCTTCCTGATGATCTTCATTACCGCGCTGGCCAGTTTGCTTTTAGGCATGGGTTTGCCGACCACGGCTAACTACATCATTATGGCTTCTTTGACAGCTCCAGTGATTGTTGAATTGGCTACCGGAATGTCTCTTCATGGTCAGGAAATCGTTATTCCTTTGATTGCCGCCCATTTGTTTTGCTTCTACTTCGGAATCTTGGCTGACGATACGCCTCCGGTTGGATTGGCAGCGTATGCAGGGGCTGCGATTGCTAAAGAAAATCCGATTGCCGTGGGAGTGCAGGGCTTCTTATATGACATCCGCACGGTGATCATTCCGGTATTCTTCCTCTTCAACTCCGACATCCTCTTGCTTGGTATTGATACTTGGACCGAAGCTTTGTTTATCTTCGCAATGACTTCGATCGGCATGATTGCCTTTACTTGTGCGACACAAGGATGGGTTCTTACACGCACAAATATTATTGAACGTGTATTCTTGCTGGGCGTCACTGTAATCATGATGTTCCCGGCCACATTAACAGGCTTCTTCCTGGATTACAGTCAAAGATATTGGGGTTATGCCGCCGGAATTGCTCTCTTTGCCTTTGTAATCCTGATGCAGAAGATGAAAGGCCAGCCTGCAAAAGCAGCTGATTTAGAGATGCCGAAGGATCTGGAAGTACAAGCTTAATTCGGACCTTTTCTCACCGGACTGCCTGGTTTAATGATTAACTAAACCTCGCAGTCCTTTTTGTTTTGGAACAGAGAAGAGGTTTGCGGCGCAAAAGAGAATCTTCACAAAAGTCGAATTTTTCGAAAGGTGCTTGTTTCAGTAAGAACATTCACAAGAACGGAACTCGTGGGCAAAAAAACAGACCAAGTTTGAGAGAGGAGCTTGGCCTGCTTAATTGAAAAGTATTAGATGAAGCCTTTCTGACGGAACTCTTTAAGCTTCTGAACGAAGTATTTCATTTCGTCCGGCGTACCTAAAGAAACACGGCACCATTGTGTGGCTGGCGGGAAGGGACGGCCGACAAGGATGTGTTCTTCTTTCATGCGGTCGGCAAACGGTTTCAGAGGAGCCTTCAAGTCCATGAATACGAAGTTTGTTTCGCTTGGCAAGTAAGGAATGTGGAGTTCATCCAAAGTTGCGAGAAGGATCTTCCTGGATTCGTCATTCATTGCCTTAGATTTAGCCAAGAATTCTTTGTCTTTTAATTCTGCGGTGGCTGCGGCAAGTGTCGCCTGGTTCATCATAACTTCATAGGCAACATGGTTTTCGATATTGTCGATAACAGCCGGGGCTGCGTATGCAAAACCTAAACGCATGCCCGCCATCGCAAAGATCTTAGAGAATGTTTTAAGAACAACTAGGTTGTTGTAGCCTTCTTTAATCAATTCTCCGGCGGACTTGAAGGACGGATCGTTAACGAATTCTGCGTATGCTTCATCCAAGATGAAGAAAGTATTTTTTGGTTTAGCTTTGATCCAGTCGAACAAAGCTTGTGTGTTGACGATAGTCGATGTCGGGTTGTTCGGATTGACGATGTAGACAATCACATGCTTGCTCTTAGCCTGCTGAGCTGCAAGTTTGCGCAGCGCGGCAAGATCGATGCTCCAGTTCGGACCCATCTTAACTGTCTTAACCGGAATATGATTGCGCTTGGCAACGTCGGCACCGTCGCTGTAAGTCAATTCCGGGCATACAAAAACAGTTTTGCCCGGCACGTTGTAGGCTTCGACGGAGGCACGAATAGCTTCTGCCGAGCCATGAGTAAGAAGAAGGTTATCTGGCTGAGTCCCCATGTATTGAGCCAATTCTTTTTTAATAGCGCCTACTTGAGCAAACGGATAACGTGAGGCCCGAGCTGTAGATTCTTCGATAGCTTTCTTAGCACCGTCGCTTAGACCAAGAGGGTTTTCATTGAAGCACAACAGCATAGGTTTCTTGGCTGTCGGAGGTGTGAACTCCGGTTCTGCAGCAACGGCTGCATCCATTGCAGAGCCGAATAACATGGCCCCGAGGGAAGATCCCGCGAATTTAAAAAGACTGCGTCTTTGCAATTTATTTCTCCTAAAAAATTTTGGCTGCAAAATTATTATTAATCCAAAAAGTGCCTTGTAAGAAGAATCTTTTCAGAATTTTTCTGTTCTTGACTATTTTGAGCGTTATGCGGCTTGCGTATTGCCGAAAGGAAAAATCGGACTTTCTGAAGTTGCAATCTTTTTTCTCAGTAGTTTTGAGGAATTCCTACAATAAAGCAGTTCCTAACCAGGAGTTGATTGAGGGTTCTTTTGCCAGAGCCAAATTAAAATACAAAGATAAAGCCAATTCCGAGATGCGACGATGGAGGATAGGAAGATGAAAGACTGACCGCTAGGGAAGAGAGCCCTGAAGAAAAGCTGAGAGAAGGTGTTTCTCAAATGCTCAGAAGACATTATGGTGATGAGGCCGACTCAAAAGAAAAGATAAGAGTAGTTCTCGTTTACTCCCTCGAGAAAAAGCAATTTGTGAAGTGGCAGGAAGTGTCATCATAAAAATAATTAACCGTTGGCATCTTTTCGACTTATCTTTCCTTACGAGCGGCTGACTAGGAGGAGTTGATTTCTCTGGATGCAGTTCTGTCGCTCGTTTCTCATCGATTTTTTCTTAGAATTTGATATTTCAAGCGGCTGATGAAACAGCTTGGAGGATTTTGTCCGAATTATTCGAATCGGAACTACAATTGTTCTAAAGGCCGAGAAAGCCGAGTAATAAGGAAAGCAAATGCACCTCCCATCCGAGTTGAGAACTAGACTGTCGTCTGTAAAAAGCAAAATACTGATCCGTGCTCTTTATGTACTCATCATCGTTTATACCGTTTTTGTGACGGTAAGTATGTGGAGGGCGAATCAGCATACGGTCGATATGTTTGAATATCCGTATCAAGTCACTCGGAGCGTCAGCGAAATCCAAGCCCGTCTCAATGAAATGGGCCTCGCTATTCCATTCATTATGGGTAACACAGACTCCTTCGAAGATATAGTCGAAGTGCTGAAAATGCAGGAAGAAGAACAAAACCGTTCTTTGGAGTTCTTGGAACACCACTTCCGCGGAGATCCGAAAGAATATCAGCAGCTGATGCAGGACTTCTCCAACATAAGAGAACAAAGACGTAAATTAGCCCTCGAAAGCGTGGGTAAAAATAAAGACGAAGTTCTTAAGATGTATCAAGAGCAGGTTGCCCCGTATTTTGATGTTTTGGATAAGACCCTTAATAAGGTCAGTGCAAATGCCGATGCAAGAAGTGCGGAAATTAAAGCCCAGGCTCAGCGTCTCATCGATTCCGTTATCGTCACAACTTGCTTGTTCGGACTCCTTCTTGTCGGATTTCTTTGGTACGTTCTGAATTCCGAAGAAAGAGCCCACAAAGCAATACGTCATCGAGAACAGCTTTTTAATATTCTTTCTCATACCGTTGATGAAGTATTCATCATCTTTAATAAGAAGCTCAAACCCGAGTTTGTTAGTTCCAACAGCGAGCGAGTCCTAGGAACCAAATCAAATGATTTGCTTCGCAGTGTGGGCGATTTTGCCGCACGTTTAATGGAAGATATAACTGCCTCTCTCAGTGACCAGATCAATCCGGGAGAAGCCTTTCAAGTCAGAGAAAAAGATTTTGAATGCGAAGGCATTAACCGTCAGTTCAAGATTCGCTTCTATCCGATACAGGAAGCATCCGGAGAGGCAGGGTACATTGTTGTGGTCTCCGATGAAACGGAGGCCCTTGAACAGAAGCGAATATTAAGTGATTCGTTGAATAATGCCTTGTCAGCCAGCGTCGCTAAGAGCCGCTTCCTTTCTCACGTATCTCATGAAATCCGTACGCCGATGAATGCCATCATCGGTATGACCACTATTGCACTGGCAAAAATTAATGACAAGCCGAAGGTCGAGGACTGCTTGTTGAAGATATCGCAATCATCTCGTCACTTGTTGGGACTCATCAACGACATTCTCGATATGTCTAAGATCGAGGAAAACAAACTGACGATCGCCGCCGATGAATTCAAGTTCAGTGAGGCTGTTACCTCTGTCGTGAATTTAATTGCGCCGCAGGCAAGCGAAAAAAATATTAAATTCGATGTGGTTTTCAATGACGAGATTGAAGAGACTTTGATTGGCGATGCAATGAGGCTGAATCAGGTCCTAATCAATATTTTGTCCAATGCCGTGAAGTTCACGCCTGAAGGCGGAGAAGTCAAGCTCATCGTCAACAGACTTTGGATCAAGCAGAACACGATTTATCTGCAGTTCATTGTTAAAGACAACGGTATCGGAATGAGTCCGGAATTCCAAAAGAAAGTATTTGATCCGTTTGAGCAGGCTTCCGTGAAAATCTCTTCTATTTACGGAGGCACTGGTCTTGGCCTTTCTATTACCCGCAACTTAGTCTTGCTGATGGGTGGCTCAATCTCTGTGCAGAGCCAGGAAGGTCTTGGTTCAGAGTTCTCCGTTGAGCTTCCGTTCGGATTTACCAATGAAGAAAATACCGCCCCTCATGGCCTCGGTGAATTCAAAGTGCTTGTCGTGGATGATGACATTGGTACCTGTGAGCACGCATGCTTGATTTTGAAGCGCTTGGGCCAGAATACCGAGTTTGCTCTTGACGGCTATAAAGCCGTTGAAATGGTTAAAGAGGCCCGCGATGAGGGTCATCCGTACGATGTTGTCTTTATCGACTGGAAGATGCCGGGAATTGACGGAGAAGAAACCGCACGAAGAATTAGAAAGCTCGAAGGTCTGAATCTGTTAATTATTATCATGAGCGCATACGATTGGGCGCCAATCGAAGAAAGCGCCAGAGAGGCCGGTGTCAACAGCTTTGTCGCTAAACCGTTCTTTGCTAATTCGCTGAGGGCTGCATTGATGTCGGTTGATAAAGAAGTGCAGGCTAAGACAGCCTTGGCAGACCCGGACATGTACGATTTCACCGGTAAGAGAGTCTTGCTTGTGGAAGATAATGTATTCAATCAAGAAGTGGCTCAAGAATTCTTATCAATGGCTCATGTGGAGACAGATACTGCTGAAAACGGCCAAATTGCGGTACAGAAGTTCATTGACTCTCCTGCTGGGTACTACGATGCGATTTTGATGGATATTCAAATGCCTGTGATGAACGGATATGAGGCCACTAAAGAAATTCGTGCTTCTTCTCATCCGGATGCTGCATCGGTTCCAATCATTGCGATGACGGCAAACGCTTTTACCGAAGACGTCTCGTTGTCCTTAAGTGCAGGGATGAATGCTCACTTGTCCAAACCATTGGATATGCTGGGTATCTACAAACTTTTGGAACAAACCTTCAAAGGTAAAAAGGAAGGAAGGTCCGAAGCCAAAAATTCTGAAGAAGGCCCGAAGACTGAATAAACAAGTCAAATCAAAACGGCTGGCAACACTTAAGTCTCCAGCCGTTGACCTTGAACAATCTCTCTAGTTGATAGAGTTTTTCTTTTCATCAATTTCGAGAGGAGAAAGATCCTCGGGATTTTCTTCAATCTGCTCGAGAAGCTGCTGCATCATGCGGGCGATTTTGTCTTGATCTTTGATGCCTTCAAGCTTTGCCTTTTCAAATTCAGCAAGGGCGTCATTCATTGTTTTTAGAGCGGCTGTCTTCTTTTCCTCCGGCATCTTAGGCATACTGGTGGCAAGGTAGCTGGTAAACAGGCGGACACCGAAAGCAATTGCCATAAAAAATGGCAGAGGTACTAATGCTCGAGAAGTGGATTTTTCCTTCTGGCGTTGCGGATCTCTGGCAATTTCAATATCTTTTAGTCCCATTTGAGCGTGCTCGAGGATGGAATGGGAGATGAAGATAGTTTCCGAACGCAGTAAAGGATCATCAAGATATTTAACCGACTCTTCCATCACTTTTCCTGCATCGACAATTGCAGCAAAGGTGTCGATTGAAAGCGGAACTTGGGTCGGAAGAGATTCAAACTCTTTTGTTTTTTTAGATCTTCTTGTTGCCATAGTATTTGCCTTCGTCGAGCTATTAATAGTTGCAATAGAAAATAGTGTTTACGTTGTCAAGCCGGACTCAGCACCGGGATCCGGTTTTGTCGCTAAAAATTTTACAAGAAAACAAATCCCGCCGTTGAGTAGTCAAGAGCGGGATGGGGATTAAACCTATATTATTTCTTTTCTGGTTCGACGTAACCTTCAGGATGGGCAACGCCTTCACCGAAAAAGTGAGCTTCAATCTGTTCTAAAAGCCATTTACGGGCTTTCGGATCAGCCATGGAAAGTCTGTTTTCATTGACTAACATAGTCTGAAGTCTCTTCCATTGTTCCCAAGCTTCCCTGGAAACATTCAAGTAGATTTTTTTGCCTAATTCGCCGGGAAGAGGAGGCAGATCCAAACCTTCGGCTTCTCTTCCTAACTTAACGCACTGAACCATTCGGGCCATGGGCCATCTCCTTAAAAATTTTGAGTAGTCTAAACTAATTAGGCTTAAATCTTCAACCTCGGGACAATGGTCTCGGTTAAAAACTTAGTTATCAATGTGGTGAGAACTCATACCAACAAGAATGATAACTACGTTTCCAAAGGAAGAATTTTGATTTTTCTCTTCTGTCAGTTGGACAATAAGCAACTACATAAGGTTATGCCTCAAAAACAGTTCGCCGCTGGCTACGTGCCGAAAATTGAGTAAGACAATCAGAACTGTCAGTAACCATCGGCGTTTGGCTTCTTCTGCTTTGTCTCATTTAACGAAAGGCCCCGGAATTCCGCAGGCTTAATGACATGGAACCCTTCTGCTCCTCATTGGAGAATGGGAGCAAAATAAAAATGTTTGTAAAAATTTTCCAAATTTGGAGGTTCCATGTCAACCAAAAGAATACTCTCAAATACGATTGATACCAACCAGGAATACGAAGTTGTCGGCTTAGATTTGGCAAAAAATTGCGTCAGTGCTGCTCTGATAACAATCGAAGGTGAACTTATAGGCATTGATCGACTCGAATACCAGGATCTGCGGAAATGTGCTCAAGAGATGCCAGCAACAACATTCGCCATGGAGCCATGTTGCGAGATGAATTTGCTGGTCAATGAACTGGAAAGTTGGGGACATAGATGTGTCGTCATCGACGGGAAGAATGTTTAAAATTATATTGAAACGCATTTTTCCAATCAGAAAACGGACCTCAATGATGCACAAGCTCTGGCATTCTTGGCAAGAGATAAACAGATCCGGCTTATCAAACCTAAGGATCGGCAACAGTTGGAATTTGCATGTCTGACCACTCTGCGAGAACAGTATGTCAAGCAATATAGACAGACCCTAGTATCGCTCAAAGGAATCTGTCAGAGCTGGGGGTTGAACATTTCCAAGGGGATCAGCGGAAAGGCACGCCTAAGCGAAATGATCGAGAAATATGAGAAGTTTCCAGAAGAACTTAGGAGAGAGCTCCAAAACATGGTTAAACATGCACAGGAGGTACAAAAGGCATTGACAGAAATTAACAAAACGTTAAAACAGGTAAGCAAGGGCGATGAGCTTTGCAAAATGGTACAAACGGTCCCAGGAATTGGTCTGGTATGTGCTTGTAGGCTCAAAGCGACCATCGGCGATATTTCCAGATTCAAGCATCCAAAGAACTTTCCTGTTTACTTTGGACTGGTTCCGAGAAGCATCTCCACGGGGCACAATGAAAAGAAAGGACGGTTAACAAAACGTGGAGATAAGACTATGAGGAGTCTTATGATTCAAGCAGCCGGATCCGTAATTCTCATGGCTAATAAGGGAAATTTAAAGGCCAGAGCTTTGTCGAAATGGATCTTAAAGAAGCAAAGGGAAAAAATGCCCTGGGGCAAGCTCACGTGTGCTGTGGCAGCAAAGCTTCTGAGAATTATCAGAGCAATGCTGATCAGCGGTAAATCATTCAACCCCAAAGTTGCTGCAATTGCCAAGTGCTCTTTGCCAAAGCAAACCGTTTAAAGGACATTAGAGATAACAAGAAAATTCGAGCACAATCAACTACAACTTAGCATGAGAAAGCCGAAAGGCCCGTTCCACAGCCTGCGCAGACTGATTGTTTTACAAACATTAGGCTTTATGAGGCACGAGCGGACTGATCTTGAAGTTCATGGTAGGCAAAGAAAGTTAATAGCGACTTTTTAAACAGCCTGAAAAGATTGGTAGATTGGCCACTTCCATGTATTGAGTTAGATTGAGTGGATCTGAATTTCAACCAACTTCACACGGAATAAAAAAAAATAAAAAAAATTTTGAATCTTGCCTCGCAAGATTAGGGAATTTACTGACTTTTCTCCTTGACTTTGCTCCGGGTTCCAAAGATCAGTCTGCGGTAGTTCACTGCTAAAGGAGCGAAGCAGATGAAAAACGCCATGTTGAAAGAACGAGTTGAATTTTTCAAAGAAACTGAGGAAGGAGCGAAAGAAATGAAAGGAATCGAAGAAATCATTGCTGAAAGAAGCAAGGCTGAAGGAGAGGCTAAAGGAAAGATTGAAACCGCAACTCAAATTGCAAAAAACCTTCTTATGCTTAACGTTCTTTCCTTGGAAGGCATCTCCAAAAGCACTGGTCTTTCTTTAGAAGAAGTCAAGAATCTCAAAAAATCCCTTTTGACTCCGGCGTAAAAAGAAATGAAAGGAATCGAAGAAATCATTGCGGAAAGAAGCAAGGCTGAAGGAAAAGCTGAAATTGCTAAAAACCTCTTTATGCTTGGAATCGGTTCTTTAGAAGGAATCTCCAAAAGCACAGGTCTTTCTTAAGAAGAAATCAAGAATCTCAAAAAATCCATTTTGGCTCCGGCATAAAGAAATGAAAGGCATCGAACAAATCATTGCAAAAAGAAGTAAAGCTGAAGGTATAGCTGAAGGTATAGCTCAAGGCAAGGCTGAAGGAATAGCTCAAGGCAAAGCTGAGGAAAAGGTTGAAATTGCGAAAAAAATGCTTAAATGCGATGAACCATTAGAAAAAATTGTTGCCATAACAGGCTTGAGCTTGGAGCATATTCAAAAAATCCAACGAACTCCTCGAACTTCAGCGGTTAAAGCTAGGAAAACCACTCCATAATTCGTTGACGAAAAAGCAATATCGAAAGCTATACTCCGCCGGTTTCGGTGACGGTTTTCATGAAGGCTTAAATGTTAAGAGCAATGGAAATAATCTTTTCTTCAATCACTCGGTTCTGAAGCGGAAGACTCTATGAAAGACAACTGGCTGTCGTTGAAGAAACGGTAAAAACAAATTGAGCGTATCGGCAAATCCTCGGTACGCTCAATTAATTTGTGATTGCGGCTTATAGGCCCTTAAAGGTCTTTGATAAAAATCTGCGATCTTCTTTGCCAGTTGTAAAGATCTCGCTTCTTGAGAGGGAGCTCTTCTAAAGAAGCTGCTCTGAAGCCTTTCTTCAAGAACCAGTGTGCGGTTCGAGTTGTCAAGACAAACAAACGGGTAAGACCCTCTTTTCTGGCTTGTTTTTCGATTTGTCTTAAAAGCTTATCGGCTTCGCCTTTGCCTTGATAGTCGGGATGGACGGTCAAAGCACCCATTTCACCGATTTTTTCTTCAGGGAAGGCATATAAAGCGGCGCTGCCGTAAATAATGCCGTCGTGTTCAAGAACAATAAACTTGGAAATGTCGGCTTCCAGTTTCTCTCTCGGACGCTTAACTAAAGTTCCGTCTTCTTCCAACGGTTGAAGAAGCTTAATGAGGCCTTGAAGATCGTCAATGGTGGCGGTCTTCATGGATTCCATATGCTCTTCAGTAATCAAAGTGCCCACTCCGTCATGCGTAAACAGCTCTCCGAGAATGCCGCCGTCCAGGAAGTACGGAATAATGTGCACGCGGTCTACGCCTTTTTTGATGGCTTTTAAGGCATAGCCGAGGTTATAGATGTCTTCCTGATCAACTAGGCCTTTCTCTACAAACTCTTCGGCTTGTTCAGCGGTCAGTTCGCTGATAACTTCTCCGAATCGTCTAACACCGTCAACATCAGACAGAAGAACCAGCTTGTCGGCTTTAATTGCACCCGCAATGGAAGATGCAACATCCTCCAAAGTAAGGTTAAAGGCCTCTCCGGTCGGAGAAAAACCTAAAGGAGCAACCAGCACGATATTCTTGTTGTTAAGCTGCTGATGAATGGCTTCGGAGTCCACTTTGCGGACAATTCCCGTTAATTTGAAATCAATGCCGTCGATGATTCCGAGAGGACGGGCAATAACGAAATTGCCGCTGACAACTCTCACATGGCTGTGCGCCATCGGAGTGTTCGGCAGCCCCTGAGAAAAAGCCGCTTCAATATCCAGGCGGACTTCGCCGGCTGCTTCTTTGACGCAGGAGAGCGTTTCCGGATCCGTAATACGGATGTTGTTGGAAAGAGAAGGCTGGATGTTCTGTAGCTTTAAGAGTCTTTCAACTTGGGGACGGACACCGTAAACCAAGACAAGTTTGGAGCCGAGAGCGGAAATAACGCTGACGTCATGAATAAAACTTTCCAGCTTGCCTCGTTCAATCATTTCCCCGGAAACGGCGATAACGATAGTCTGATTTTTAATAGAGTGGATATGCGGAGCAACTCCTCTGAACCATTGCACCCAGGGAGCAATGGACTCTTCCTCTTCTTGGAGCTCCTCTTGTTCTAAGTTTTTCTCTTCTTGTGTGTCCGTCATGAGTCTTTCTCAAAAAAGATTGCCGAATTCAAATAATTATAATGAGCTCGTTATGAGAAAAATTAAAGCAATGAGTTCTTCACTCCAAGATTTAAAAGATAAATGGCAGGAAGTTAAAGCAAAACAGCCTGAAATTGAGGCGGCGGCTTCTGCTCAAGAAACGAATTTCACAAAGAAGAAAAAACTACAGCCTAAGGTGGTAGTTTCCGGCGCAAAGCAGGCTACATCGGAACAGCTCAAAGAGTTAATGGCTTTTGCAGGCAGAAATAAACCTGCCGCTTCCAAGGGAAGGGGACAGGCCTCGGGCAAGCAGTCCCTCCCGCAAGAAGATTCGGATCTTAAAAAGCAAGAAAAGACCCGGAAACCTGAAGTTCGGCAAGAAAAAAAGAAAACAAAGCCGGTTCCCAGCCAAGAAAAAGGGCAAAAATTAACTTCTCTAGCCGATTTAAAGAAAATCGAGGTCAAGAAGACCGGACCCGCTAAACCTGCCAAGCCGAAAACGGAGAACAAACCGAGACGCGTAAGAGTCAGCGGGGAAAAAGAAGGTCGTGAGATTTTTCGAAACGTTCCTGCAAAGTTAGAGTTGGCGGAAAACCTTCCTGTTTCTGAAAGGGCCGATGACATCCGTGAAGCCATCAAGGATAACCAGATTGTGATTGTTTCCGGAGAAACCGGTTCGGGTAAGACTACACAGCTTCCTAAAATTTGCCTTCAGTTGGGCCGAGGACAAAAGGGACTTATCGGCCATACGCAGCCGAGAAGAATTGCCGCCGTATCCATCGCAAAAAGAATTGCCGAAGAAACCGGAACAAAAGTCGGTGAGGTCGCCGGATATCAAATCCGTTTTAAAGACGAGATGGAAGCCGGTGCCAGCATTAAACTCATGACCGACGGTATTTTGCTTGCGGAGACACAAACCGATCCTCTTCTTAAAAAATACGACACCATCATCATTGATGAAGCCCACGAAAGAAGCCTCAATATTGACTTCTTGCTGGGCTATCTTCGTCAAATTCTGCCGAAGCGCCCTGATTTAAAGGTCATTATTACTTCCGCCACTATCGATTCGGAACGTTTTGCAAAACACTTTGATCAAGTCAACGGCGGCAAGCCTGTTCCCGTTATCAATGTATCGGGCAGACTGTATCCCGTCCAAATCCGCTATCGTCCGGTTATCGAAGAAGACGAAAACGATGACCGAACCTTAATGGAGGCC
Source organism: uncultured Turicimonas sp. (assembly GCF_902477955.1). Lineage (NCBI taxonomy): Bacteria > Pseudomonadati > Pseudomonadota > Betaproteobacteria > Burkholderiales > Sutterellaceae > Turicimonas > uncultured Turicimonas sp. The sequence continues at coordinate 17,695 of NZ_CABSJB010000039.1, forward strand.
ATTGCCGATGCATGTGACGAACTTCTTCACTCTGGTCCCGGAGATATCTTGGTATTTCTGCCTGGAGAACGGGAAATTCGAGAAGCCGCAGATGTATTAGGCAGAAATCCTAAGCCCGGCTTGGAAATTCTTCCTTTGTTTTCTCGCCTGAGCATTGAAGAGCAAGACAGGATTTTTCGTCCGAGCGGAGCTCGAAGAATTGTGCTCGCTACGAACATTGCCGAGACTTCAATTACGGTGCCCGGCATCCGCTATGTGGTGGACTCCGGTCTTGGCCGAGTAAAGCGTTATTCCTACCGCAATAAAGTAGAACAACTTCAAGTTGAACCAATCAGCCAAGCAGCGGCTCAGCAGAGAGCAGGACGCTGCGGCCGTGTCTCCAACGGCATTTGTATTCGTCTGTATGACGAACAGGATTTTGAAAAACGCCCCAAATATACGGATCCTGAAATTTTAAGAAGCTCCTTAGCCACGGTCATTCTGCGGATGAAGTCTCTGCATCTTTCTGATGTCCGGGAATTTCCTTTTGTAGAACCGCCGATGCCTAAAGCTATTACCGACGGCTACGATTTACTGATTGAATTAAACGCCGTAACGGCTCGCGAAGGAGAGTTGACAAAGGTCGGCCGAGAATTGGCAAAGCTTCCCGTCGATGCCAAAGTAGCCCGTATGCTTCAGGCTGCTCAAGATAATCAAGCATTATCTGAAGTCCTGATTATCGCTTCGGCCATTAGCGTTCAGGATCCTAGAGAACGTCCGTTAGATAAGCAGACGCAGGCTGACCAGGCCCATAAGAAATTTTCAGACGATAAGAGTGATTTCTTGAGTTATCTCAAGATTTGGAACTATGCACAGGATGCAATAGCAAATAAAAAGAGTAATCGTTTGCTGGAAAGACAGTTCCAGACGAACTTCTTGTCCGCTAGAAGACTGCGGGAATGGAGAGACGTGCACCGTCAGCTCAAAGAAATGGTCACCGAGCTCGGCTGGAGACTAAATTCGGCGCCCGCGACCTATGAACAGCTTCACAAAGCGTTGTTAAGCGGTTTGCTCGGCAGTATCGGGAATCGGATTGTTGAGCCCGATTGGAGAAGCCCTCCCTTTGCCGGTGCCCGGGGAATCAAGTTCTGGCCGTGGCCCGGTTCGGCGCTTGCAAAAAAAGCCGGTAAGTGGATCATGGCTTCCGAAATCGTCGAGACTTCGCGTTTGTATGCCCGCACCATAGCTAATATAGAACCGGAGTGGCTGGAAAAAGTCGGTGCACATTTAATCAAGAAATCTTGGTCGGATCCGCATTGGGAGAAAAACGCCGGAAATGTGATTGCCTTTGAGAAAGGCACGTTATACGGTTTGCCTGTTTACGGACAAAGACGAGTGAACTTTGCTCCTAAAGATGCGAAGTTAGCCAGGGAAATTTTCATTAGAGAGGCTTTGGTCAATGAAGATTTTGATTCTCAGGCGCCTTTCTGGCAGCACAACAAATCTCTTATTAAAGATATCCGAGACATGGAACATAAATCTCGCCGTCCGGATGTTTTGGTCGATGACGAGCAGATTTTTGCTTTTTATGACTCTCGTCTCGGTGCAGAGGTCTGCAGTGTTTCTACGTTAGAAAAGTGGAGAAAAGAAAACGAAGCTAAACAGCCGAAGTTGCTATTCCTCTCTAAGAAGGATTTGATGAGACATGATGCTTCAGGCATCACTATCGAATACTTTCCTAAGAAGATTGAAGCTGCGGGTATTCCTATGGCCGTCAGCTACAACTTTGATCCGGGCTCTCCTAGAGACGGCGTGACCTTAACGGTTCCTCTCTACGCTCTGAACCAAATCAGCGAAGAGCAGATGGAATGGTTGGTGCCGGGAATGGTCAAAGAAAAAACAGCGGCTCTTTTAAAAGGGCTTCCGCAAAGACTGCGCCGTCACTTTGTTCCGATTCCTGATTGGGCAAAGAGTTTTGCGCAGGCTCATGAAACGCCGGAGGGCGGTCTTCTTGAGGCCATTAGCCGCGAGGCGGCAGAGCAATTCCGGATTGAAATCAATAAGACGGATTTCAAGGTAGAAAATCTTCCGCCTCATTTAAGGATGAATTACAAAGTTGTAGATGAGCATGGCCGGCAGGTTGGAATGGATAGAAGTCTTCCGAAGCTTAGAAGTGAATTCAGCCAGCAAGCCAAGGATTATTTCCAGCAAGTGGCTTCCATGGATTCCAGAGTAGCTGAAGACTTGCAGGAAGAAATTGTGGACTGGACTTTCGGAGAGCTCCCCGAAGTGATGGAAATCCGAAGAAAGGGCGTTTCTTTGATTGGACATCCTGCTATTGCAGATCGCGGTGATTATTGCTCCATTGAAGTGTTTGATGAACCGGAAGAAGCCAAAGAAGTTCATAAAAAAGGCATCAGAAAACTTATACGTTTCCAGCTTAAAGAGCAAATCAAGTATTTAGATAAGAGTTTGAAGTCTCTTCAGTCTGCCCAGATTGTCGGTTCAAGTTTGCCATTTGCGAAACAAGCTTTTGAAAGCTTTGAAAATTTGAAGTCTCAAGTAATCAATGCGGCCATTGAACAAAGTTGCTTGCTAGGGAAATTACCTATCAACCAACAAGAATTTGGGGTTATGTGCCAGGAAAGTAAGGGTAAATTGAACCTTATAGCCTTGGAGATTTCGCGATTAATTGAACAGATCGTTAATCAAGCCGCAGGGGTAAACCAGAAACTTAATGCTTTTAAAAATATTAAGGAATTAAATGAAAATATTAATTCCCAATTAAAAGAAATGTTTTCTAAGAATTTTATAGAAAACAAGTCAATTAATATTTTGCGAAATTATCCGAGATATTTAAAAGCGGTTGAAGTTCGTTTAGAAAAGTACAGAAAAGATCCTTCAAAAGATGCGGAAAAAGCAGAAGAGGTTAATAAGCTAACAATAAAGCTCAATCGAGAAAAAGCTGCAAGAAGGGGTGTAGAAGATCCGCGTCTGGAAGAATTTGAGAATTTACTTCAAGAGCTAAGAGTTTCTCTTTTTGCTCAAGAACTTAGAACTCCCATGCCGGTGAGTGTTAAAAGACTGAACAAAGTTTGGGACTCGTTAATCGGTTCCTCACGAGGCTTTTAATATTATTAATTTTTCGGCTGGAATTTATTTATAAATTAATATTTCCAGCCGTTACACTATTTTCTAGGTGTTTCTACCAAGTAATAACTATTTTGGTTTTATTTACTTAAGGGAAAGTTCCCTTTTTAAGAAATAGTTTTATCCATTTTTGTAATTTTTTATATGGAGTTTAGTTAAGTAAATAAAAAAGATGTCAAAATAAAAAAAGGAAACAAATAACTCGGTTCGGGAGAATATGTAAATGCGCACATGGGCGTCCTTTTTTTGTTCAGTTTTTTTAGCCTTTTCTTTAGCGCTTTCTCCTGCTGCCGACGCAGCACCTCAAAAAAACAAGGCAACGGCAACTAAGACAGTCAAGAAAAAATCAGCAAAAGCAGTTAAGACAAAGAAAGTCTCTGCAAAGAAGAATGTTCGTAAAAAAGCGGTGGTGGCTGCTTCTAACAAGTCAGTAAGAAAGACTGCCGGCAAGACAACAACAAGCAGAAAGTTCGCCGCTTCCAAGAAAGTTTCCAAAAAGAGATATGCCGTACGCAAAGTTAGAGGCCCTTCCTACGCTCAGCTTCATGGACTCAGAGGTTCTTCCGATCCGTTGGGACTTCAGACGACAGCGGTTCTTGCTTATGACATGGACAGCAACGAAGTTCTCTACGAAAAAAATGCCGATGAAAGACTTCCGATTGCTTCAATTACAAAATTAATGACAGCATTGGTCATCGTAGAATCCGGTGTTTCCTTAGACGAAAAATTCAAAGTAACCAAAGAAGACTTTGTTAGATCCAGCGCCCGAAGCAAATTGAGAAACGGTATGTATCTTTCCCGCAAGCAGGCATTGCATCTGGCTTTGATGAGCTCTGATAATCGAGCAGCTCACTTCTTGGCAAGAACCTTCCCGGGTGGAAAAGCACGTTTTATCCGTGACATGAATACCAAAGCTGCCATGATTGGTATGTTTGATTCCGTTTTCTATGATTCCATCGGTCTGAACAATGAAAACAAGTCTTCTGCACTTGACCTTTCAAGATTGTTAGCTAGCGCCGGTGAGTATGACCTTATCCGCGAACTTTCTACAACCCCGATGGCTCAGATTCCTGTCGGACGCCGTTTGGTGACAAGCCGCACTACCAACAGTTTCGTCGCTAACGACAATTGGGACGTTTCTTTACAGAAGACAGGACTGACTACAGCAGCAGGTTATTGCTTGGCAATGGAAACTGAGATTGGCGGCAAAACAGTAGCCATTATCTTCTTAGATTCTCCTAATAAAGCGGCAAGAAACCAGGATGCAGAAAAGCTTAAGGCCTGGTTGAGCGGTCAATTCATGACAGCATCTGCCTCTGAGGCTTCTAACTAATTGCAGATAAAGAGCTAAAAGACCGGATAGAATTTAAAGCTCCGGAGCTTGAACAGCGTCGTGCCATTGCATTTCTAAAATAAAAAGATTAGTAGTAATGATTGAGGCCATTTCTGCACGGGATGTGTCTGTCACAACTCAGGAGTCATCGGGTGAGCTAAAGGCTGAGTACACAGCAACTTGTTATCGTCGTTTTGACCTTGTCAAACTTAAACGGGAACTGTTTCATACCGCTAGTGCAGACGATCGTCGCACTGTAGCCTTTGTTCATGTCTTCAGTAACGTTCAAAAAGATGAGTTGGAACGCTAGGAGCAACTTTTCGAACTGTATTACGCCTGCCAAAGTATCAGAATTGCATCAATTGAATTCTTTGTATAACTTATTGAAATTTAATAGAAAAGTTGCCTATCTATCAATCAATTGATATATATCAATGAAATTGATTGATTTTGATAGATTTTGAAATCTTGTAGTTCTATTATGTTGCTTTATTTATCAAGGAAGTCTTATATCATCATCCTACACGGCGGAGTTTTGCTAGCCCATTTGAAAAAATGTGTGTGAATTATTTTTATCAGACCGACCCGTAAAACACCGTCCTTTAGGACGGTGATATAAGGGTCGAATATAATAATTTTTTCAGTAAGGCGTATTCTGTTGTTCAATGTACTGTTTGATAATAGAAATAGGTGCACCCCCACAACTTGCAGCAAAATAAGAAGGAG
>NZ_CABSJB010000040.1:0-22800 GCF_902477955.1 uncultured Turicimonas sp.
TGGATTTTGAAAGTCTTAACTTAAGACTTTCAAAATCCTCTTATTTAGGATCCTTCATTCCCCATGCTTTTACATCATGGCAAGTTCCGCAGTCATTAACAGAAGCCCGGTGCTCTCTATGGCAATCAGAACAGTCTTCGGTCTTGCCGAAATGATAACTGTTGTGAGGATTAATTAAAGCCTTGTGCTCTTTTACTTCTCCGGTCTTCGGATTCTTCATCTTGGAAATGAAGTTAAGTCGATCTGTTTTACTTGCCAAAGCATCCTGGTTGTGACAGGTAACACATTGAGATGTCGGAACTGGCTTGAATTCTGTGCCTTGATGACATACTGTGCATTGCACTCCGCGAGCACTGTGTTTGCTCATGCTCGGCATCTGCGCTGAGACTGATGTCACTCCGAAACTCATAAGAACGGCAGCAGCTAAAAGTATTTTTTTCATTTCTTTCTCCTTATTGTTTCGGTCTGTCAGCAACGGTTTCGCCTGCAATCAAACCAAATACGGCACATTCCGGCATAGAGCATCCGGTCATTCTTTCCTGTCCATGCAGGCCTCCGGAAGCTTCTCCGACTACAAACAGTCCTTCAATCGGTTTTCCTGTTTCCATTGAAAGAGCACGGGCTTTCAAATCTGTTCTAATCCCGCCCGGAGTGTAGTTAAGACGAGGATTTACAGGCATTGCATAAACTCCAGCAGAGAAATCAAGCGATTCGACCTTACGTCCGGATCTTTCGAGAGGTTTATTGAATTCCGGGTCCTTGCCTTCTTTGATTGCTTGGTTATAAGCATCTACGGTGTTCTTTACAATTGCCGGGTCAGCTCCAAAAGCTTTGGCGGCCTCTTCCACGGAATTAAACTTCGTCATTGTTCCGTCAATACCGTTAAGACCGTTCAAGCTCCTCTGAACTCGGTTAAGGTTATGGAACTTAGCCAAGGATTTTTCGTCATAAATGATGAACGGCTTCTTATCTCCGTTTTGCATTCTTCTTAAGAGAACGGTTTGAGCCAATGCATTACGAGTTGCGCCCTCACTCATGAAACGTTTCCCTGTTGCAGGATCCACGATAACGCCCCAAATCATGTCTTCGGTTGGCAGCGGGTAAGCAAATCTAAACAGCGACAAATGCATCGGTTGAGCACCTGCTCTTACCATTGTCTTGAGAGCACCGGAGGTCGCACCCGGGTTGGTTGTTGTTGCAACGCCCGCTAAGAACGGCACTTCAATGGAACGGAAGGCTTTATCGCGAGAGTATCCCCCGGTGGCGAAGATAACGCCCTGCTTTGCTCTAATTGACTTCTTAGTACCTGTCTTGTTCTGAAGGTCGTCGGTTTCGGGAGTATCGAAATAGTAATCCTGTCTAACTTCTAAGCCTTCAACTTTTCCATCTTTATCAAGAATTATTTCATCGGCTTTTGTATGAAGTCTTGTCTCCAGGTTCTTAAGAGTCTTCATGTGAGTCCATAAAGCATTCAGCAATCCGGCGCCATCTCCAACGGATACTAGGACTCTAGGCTCACTATGACCGCCGAGTTTAAGGAGACGGCCGTCCCATTTAACGCCTCTTTCCGTCATGAATTTTTCGGCTCTGCCAGTATTTTTGGCCATTTCCAAAGCTTTTTCATAGTCTCCCATGTTGCCGGAAACTTTGTACATGTCGGAAGCGAGTTTTTCCGGTGTATCTTGAACACCTTTTTGTTTTTGAAGAGGGGACCCTACACAAGCAAAATTCAGACCGCTGATTCGGGATGTTCCGCCCAAACGGCTCATCTTATCAATAAGCAAAACTTTAGAACCTTTTTCAGCAGCGGCAATCGCGGCAATAGTTCCGGAAACTCCGGAACCTACGACAATTACGTCAACTTCTTCATCATATTTCGGTTTCTCTGAGGCATAAGCAGAAAAGGGTGCGGCAACAGCCATCAAAGAGGCAGATGCCTTAAGAAAATTTCTTCTAGATGACTTAATCTGTGTCATGTGGTTCTCCTTGGATTACTTAGAAGGGTTAAGCAAATCTTAAGGAAAAATCAAAACACCACCATTAAAGAAAAATCAAAAAGATTACAAAAGTGCTACAAAGCTACTCCGAATAATCTTCCATGTAATAGCCGATTCCAGAATAAGAAGAAATCAAAGGCTCTTCCAACCCTGCTACACGGAGTTTTTTTCTTATCCTCGCAAAGGAAACTCTCAAATAATTGGTTTCGCCAATGAACTCAGCACCCCACACTTGTCGAAGTAGATCCTCATGGGTAAATACAATTCCCGGCTTTTTCATCAAAACAGCCATTAACCTGAATTCAATGTCGGGAAGATTTATCTCCTTATCATCGAAATAAAACTTCCTCTTGCCGATGTTCATCTTTAAGGGGCCATTGATGAGTTCCTGGCTCCCTATCGAATCTGTCTGAGGACTCACCCTTCTAAGAACCGCTTTAACTCGAGCTGTTAATTCTTCCACTGAAAATGGCTTTATCACGTAGTCATCGGCACCGGCTTCCAATGCTTTTGTTTTAACGGAGGTCTCCGAGCGAGCTGAAAGAAAGATAACAGGGGTAGAAGCTGACTTTCTAAACTCTTCTAAGAATTCCAGACCATCCATTGCAGGCATCATGTAATCCACAATAACTAAGTCGGGCTTTTCTGAAAGAGCTTCGTAAACTTTAAGAGCTTCCTCTCCATCCCCCGCAGAAGCTACATCGAAACCTTCTCTTTCCAGAGATTGACAGACAAAACGTCTAATTTTGCTTTCGTCATCGATAACTAAAATCAATGGATGGATTTTCATGAGGCCTCCGGAAAAGGAAGAGTAATGATAAAAGTGGTACCCCTCCCTACTTCACTTTGGATCTTAATGCTTCCCTGATGAAGTTCAATTAGTCCTTTCACGATGACGAGACCTAGCCCGGTCCCACCGGATTTACGTTTTGAGTTCATTTCAACCTGATAAAACTTCTCAAATACCTTATTAATTTTCGATGGCTCTATTCCTACCCCATTGTCCCTGAAAGTTAAAATAAGATTGTTATCTTCTTTATATGCTTCAAGCGATATTACAGGCTTTCTCTCCGGATACCCATATCGCACGGCATTAGAAATAAGGTTTGTCAAAATCTGCACGAAAGCATCGCGATCCACCCAAATAATTTTGGCGTCTTCATGAATGTCCACATTAAAATCAAAATCACCGTTTGCCCGTGTAATTCTGAGAGCTTTCTTTACCAAGGGCGTCAACATGCAAAGCTCCTTGCGGATTCGATAGGCGCCTGCTTCCATTCGAGATACGTCAAGCCAGCTCTCAATAAGTTTTTTCATACTGTCGCTATCGTGCAGGAGTTCTTCCGCCTTTTCTTTTACCTCATCCAACCCCGACATTCGCCGAATCTCCTCTGCTTCCAGCCGAATTGCAGAAAGAGGAGATTTAAGTTCATGAGCCACGACTCCAATTAAATCTTCTTTTAATTTGTTGAGCTGTTCCTCTGAGGTAACGTCACGGATAAAGAGAGCCTTCTTTAAGTATTCTGAGTCTACTAAGGAAAAAAGGCGTAATGACAGGACTTTGCTGTTTTCCAAAGGACAGATGACCGGCAACGTTCCCCCAACTTTAAGCTTTTGAACCGTCTTTTCCTCAAACAGCATATCCAAAGACTTCCCGGCTAATTCATTGCCGAAAATATTCACGGAGGCCTCGTTGGCAAATCGGAGAACATCGTTTTCATCGAGTAAAACCAGGCCCTCCGAAAGCCCGGTAAATACCGCAGTCATGACTCCTTCCCTTTCAGTGACCTTCTTAACCTGTTTTTCTACTTCATCCTGAAGTTTGGAGTTAAGTTCAAAAAGCTCTGTATTTGCATGGTTGAGCTGTGAAGAGACCGATGAGAACTTATGCTGAAGCATACGTAGCTCTTTTGGAATTGTCACGACCTCACCCTTCAAAGGACGAGAACGGCCGGCCGCTATTTGCGAAGAAAGTTTGCTGATGGAATTGACTAAAGGTGAACTTACAAAAATGGAAGCGATTATCGTCAAAAGAAGAATCGAAAGCCATGCCAAACCATTTGATAAAGCAATTTTCCAGATAAGTTCCTCTCTCTCCTTTTGAGAGCTCAAAACTGCAACTATCCACCCTGCCTCTGGTACGGACGATAAATAACTTCTGAAAAACTCTTCTTTGTCTTTTCCAAAATTCAAAGACACCCAGGCAGTCCCGTCCTCCTTTACTCTCTCAATTGCTGCTGGAGGAAATATTTCAGGAATCGGAAAATGCTTAGAGGTAGAAAAAATAATTTTGCCTGATCCATCCGCAATCGCAATTCCGTATCTTTCTGGAGAAGATTGAGGAAGAACCTGCTCGGCCAGCTTTTTTAGATTTACAGCAGCAACCGCATAACCAATAATTCTTTCATACTGAGTAATGGGCGTTGAAAGATTGATAATGTTGCCTGTTGCAGCTCCCTGAGCGTTAACAAGACCCGAAACTTGAACTCTGTTTTCTGTCGTTCGGTTGAACCAATGGTCCCTTCCTGTGTGATCTACGCCGATATTACTTTCTCCGTGTGGATTTCTCTCCGGAGAAAATGAAACGGAAAAGCCGGAAGCATTATCTATATGGATGTTTAAGAAGTCGGGAAAGTTTTCCCGCAAGCTTTCAAGAAATTTATTGATGCGCTCGGAATCTTTTAAGCCTTCAATTTTTACGAACTCGGAAGCAGTCAGAAGAAGATGCTGCGCAATTTGAATCCGAGACAACAGCTCTTTTCCCGTACTTTCGGACAACTGTTGCTGGACTCTTTCCTCTTTAGCGATATCTTCGCTTGCCATCTTGTACTGAAGTCCGGACATGACAAAGCACGGTATTGTCACTGAGACAAGCAGGACAGCCATCAAATAAGTTCTAAATTTCATCTCTTTCTTCATCCATACCTTGTTAAAGGTATACGGCTTCCGAAGTAAAAGATATTGGAAATTGTCCTAGAGAGGATCTCCTCTTCCTCTCCAAAATGGTCTCGTTTCAAGTTGTAGGAAATTGCTTCCCACTTAAAAATCAGCCTGCTAACTCTTTATAATGTACTGTTTTTAAAAACACATCTTAGTAAAAATGTCTTCTGATAAGCACTTAAAAGTTCATGCTGACCCTCTCGCTTCTAAAAAAGAAGCGTGGAGCGGACGTTTCTCCGAACCGATGGCTGAATTTGTTCTTCGTTACACTGCCAGCGTTGGTTTCGACAAGAGATTGGCAGAAGCTGATATCGCCGGTTCATTAGCTCATGCAAGAATGCTCGCTAAAAGCAAAATCATTTCACAGAAAGATTTGGCTGACATTGAACGCGGAATGAAACAGATTTCTGAAGAAATCAAGCACGGTACCTTTAAATGGAAGCTGGAGCTCGAAGACGTTCACCTGAATATCGAGGCTCGTTTGACATCCCTTATCGGTGATGCTGGAAAGCGCCTCCATACAGGCCGCAGCAGAAACGATCAAGTTGCCTTAGACATCCGCATTTATTTAAGAGACCAAATTAAAGAAATCGTTTCTTTAATCGAGCACCTTCAGCACAGCCTTCTCACCATTGCTGAGAAGAACGTCGACACTTTGATGCCGGGCTTTACTCACATGCAGATTGCTCAGCCGGTTTCTTTCGGCCATCATATGCTTGCATATGTTGAAATGTTCGAAAGAGACAGACAACGTTTCTTAGACTGCTATAAACGCGTCAACATCTCTCCGTTAGGTGCCGCTGCTTTAGCAGGTACAACATACCCAATCGACCGCGAATTCACCGCCGCCCAGCTCGGCATGGATTCCGTTACACAAAACTCCTTAGACTCCGTCAGCGACAGAGACTTTGCCGTTGAATTCTGCAGCTGCTCTTCTTTGACAATGGTTCATATCTCCCGTTTGTCTGAAGAGCTCGTTTACTGGATGTCCTCCGGTTTCGGCTTCATCAGCCTTCCGGACAGATTCACTACCGGCTCCTCCATCATGCCGCAGAAGAAGAACCCGGACGTTCCCGAAGCTGCCAGAGGCAAAGTCGGCCGTGTTGTCGGCCATTTGATGGGCCTCTTAATGCTGATGAAAGGTCAGCCTCTTGCCTACAACAAAGACAACCAAGAAGATAAGGAACCTCTCTTTGACACGATCGATACCGTCAAAGACACTCTCAGAGCTTTTGCAGAAATGGTTCCGGGAATCCAGGTAAGAAAAGAAAAAATGAGAGCGGCTTTACAGGAAGGCTTTGCCACTGCAACTGACTTTGCCGACTATCTTGTCAGAAAAGGCCTGCCCTTCAGAGATGCTCACGAAGCCGTCGGCTGCGCCGTTCGCTTGGCTTCTGAAAAGAATTGCCAACTTCACGAACTTTCTTTGGACGAACTCAAACAGTTCAATCCTCTCATTGATGAAGACGTCTATGCTAGTTTGACTCTCGAAGGTTCTTTGAAGGCTCGCGATCACGTTGGCGGCACTGCACCGCACCAAGTTGCTTATCAAGTTGAACGCTGGAAGAAAATCTTAGCTGAAAGAGAATAAGCATCTTTCCTTAGTTAAAAAGCTGAAGGTCTTCTCGATCTTCAGCTTTTTTATTGGTCTTGATAGAAGATGGTTTTCATACAAAATGAGGAAGCCGCAGCCTCCTCTTTCTTTAACGAGTCAGTTAATCTTACTTATTCAAGTCAATCTTGTGAACCCAGCCCTTAACATCTTCAATGTCGCCCATCTGGATGCCGGTCAAGGTTTCGCGAAGCTTGGCGCTGACAGGACCAATCTTATCCATTCCGGTCGGCAGGTAAATATCGCCGTCCTTAGAGTGGACCATTCCGACAGGGGCCAAAACAGCGGCTGTACCGATAACGGCCATTTCCTGCATATCTTTGATTTCGTCAAATCTAACCGGACGTTCTTCCACCTTGTAGCCTAAGATATCTCTTGCGACTTCAACCAAAGAACGACGAGTGATAGACGGAAGAATAGACGGAGAAGATGGAATTACGATAGTTCCTTCTTTGTCTACAAACATGATGTTTGTGCCGCCGGTTTCTTCAACGAATGTGCGAGTTGCCGGATCCAAGTAAACGTTTTCTGCATAGCCTTCTCTATGAGCTTCCATTGTCGGATACAAGCTCATAGCATAGTTCAAGCCGGCCTTGATGTTGCCTGTTCCATGAGGAGCTGCACGGTCATACTCAGCAACTTTGAGCTTAATCGGCTTGACGGCGCCTTTGAAATAAGAGCCGACAGGCATCACAAAGATTCTTAAGATGAATTCATGTGCGGGAGCTACACCGATCTGCGGACCGGAACCAATCATTACCGGGCGGATATAAAGAGTAGCGCCTGTTCCATGCGGAGGAACCCATGCTGCATTGGCGCGAACTACATCTTCTACGGCCTTAACAAACTTCTCAACAGGGAAGCTCGGCATTTCCAAACGCTTTGCCGTGTTGAACATACGTTTGCCGTTTTCTTCCGGGCGGAAAGTCACGATTTCGCCCTTTTCCGTTTCATAGGCTTTCAAGCCTTCGAAACAGCACTGTGCATAGTGAAGAACGCAAGCAGCTTCTGACAATTCAATATTTGGATTGTCGGTAAGTTTTCCTTCATCCCATTTACCGTCTTTCCATCTTGCTTCAAATCTAAAATCAGTCGGCTGGTAACCGAAGCTCAAATTGGCCCAGTCAATATTTTTTTTCTGCATTTTTGATTCCTTGGTGATATAAAAGTTATAAGCAAATAATAATCTTTGACACGGTCTTGTGGACCTTTTCTCGATCCTTAGTTACCAGCAATTTTTAGATTTTTGATCAAAACTGAACCGGTACGATAGTTGTCGGAAGCAAGGATATCCTGACCGATTGCTTCGACATTCAAAAACATATTTCTCAAATTTCCGGCGACGGTGATTCCGTCAACCGGATAAGCTATTTTACCGTTTTCAACCCAGAAGCCTTTAGCTCCGCGGGAATAATCGCCGGTAGTCAAATTAACTCCCTGTCCGATTAAGGAGGTTACGAGAAGTCCCGTTCCCATTCTTTCCATCAACTTTTTAAGCGTCTTTTCTTCATGCTCTGGATCGGTGTGAAGAGAGATGTTGTAAGGCCCTCCGGCATTTCCCGTAGTCTTCATGCCAAGCTTTCTTGCGGAATAAGTTGAAAGAAAATATCCCTTGACCACTCCGTTTTCAACGAAAAATCTCTTGGAAGGTCGGACACCTTCATCATCGAAAGGAGCAGAGCCATAGCCCTCTTGGACAAACGGATCTTCTTTCATTGATAAGAATTCCGGAAATACCTGAGTTCCCAGAGAATTTGTCAGGAAAGAGAGATTGCGGTAAAGCTGAGAGCCCGAGACCGCAGAGATGTAGAGTCTGATCAAGCTTTTTGCCGTATAAGGGTCAAAAATAACGGAGCATTCTCTTGTAGATAAATTCTTTGCCGACAGCATGGCTGCAGCCCTTTTTGCGGCTTCTCTACCGATGCTTTCCGGAGAAGCAAGCTGAGAAGGGCTTACTCCCATGTCATACCAGAACCCCACTTGCATTCCGCTGTCGTCTTCAGCAATGACTGAGGTATCCAACGAGTGGTTGCTGTAATCAAAGCCGCTGCAGAACCCTAAAGTATTGCCCAGAACAAATCTTCCCACGCTGGTGCTTAGGTTAGATCCTTCCGAATTCACAATTCGAGAATCTCCTTCTAAAGCCGCCTTTTCCGCAGCCTTGCAGATTTCGATCGCCTCTTCAGAGGAAATCTCCCACGGATGCCATAGAGAAAGGTCTTCAAACTTAGTACATAGAAGATCTTTTTCCGGTAGCCCTGCACAAGGATCTTCAGAGGTGTAGTTTGCGATATCGACCGCCGCTCTTACCGTCTGCTCAATGCTTTCGCGGGTCAAGTCACCGGTTGAGGCACTGCCTCTTCTCTGATTGATATAGACAGTGATGGCAAAACTTCTGTCTCTTGTATGTTCGAGAGTTTCTACATCCAAATTACGGACGTTAATGTTGAGTCCGTTTTGATCCTGCACTTCAGCAGCCGCTGAAGTGGCTCCTTTTGAGAGCGCATAGTCCAAGGCGTATCGGACTTGGTTTTCAAGAAAGTCTTTACTACTTAATGTGGGGCTTTTTTTCATTTAATCTGCCGTTACAACCGTCGAGGAGACTATGATAATGGAATCTTTAAAGATACTCCTAACAAGGAGATCCTTACCAATTATTAAGTAAAAAATGACAGACTATACAGACGACAACGAAGAGTACTCCGGACGAAGCAAAAGCGAATTAAAAAGACAAGCAGAATATTTGCAGGATCTTGGGAAAGAGCTTACGGAATTAGGACCCGAAACCTTAGCCAAAATTCCTCTTCCGGACGTAATTCTCGCCGAGCTTCAAGAGTTTCACAAAATGAGAAGCTTCGGCGCTAAAAGACGTCAGCTGCAGCTCATCGGCAAATACATGAGATCTTTAGACGGCAATCAAGTCAGATTAGCTATCGACCGTGCTAAAGGTAATGACAAAGCAGCCGTGGCAGCTCTTCATAAATCCGAAAGACTTAGAGATGCTCTCATTGCACAAGACGAAGCATTGACAAAATTTATCGCTGACTTCCCGGAAGTAGATGTCCAGTTAGTTCGCCAGCTCATCCGCAACGCCAGAAAAGAGGCTCAAAACAACAAACCTCCCAAAGCATCCAGAGAACTTTACAGACTCATTCATAACATGGTGCTGCCGCCGTTGATCCTTGAAGTCAAAGAAGATGAGGAAGATACAGATGAATAAAAATACCCGAATCGGCTTAGTTTCCGTTTCTGATCGTGCTTCTCAAGGCACTTATAAAGATTTGGGAATTCCTTCCCTTAAAGACTGGCTCAACAAAGTCATCCTGAATCCGTTTGAAGTCGAAGAAAGACTTATTCCGGATGATAAAGAAACGATTAAAACCGTTTTGAAAGAACTGATTGATGAGAAAAAATGCGACTTAGTTCTTACCACCGGCGGAACGGGACCGGCACGCAGAGATGTCACTCCTGATGCGACTTTAGAAATCGCTACCAGAGAGATGCCCGGATTCGGAGAACAAATGAGAAGAATTTCTTCCGTTTTTGTTCCGACCGCTATTCTGTCCCGTCAAGTAGGTGCATTAAGAGAAACCGAAGACCACGCTGCTCTCATCATTAATCTTCCGGGTCAGCCTAAGGCCATTGCAGAGACTTTAGAGGGTCTGCCTGCTAAAGGCGTTAACGGCGTATTTGCTGCCGTTCCTTACTGCATAGAATTAATCGGCGGTCCGACTATTGAAACGGATGCCACATACGTTAAAGCCTTCCGTCCGAAATCTGCCAAGCGTCCTGAAATCATAGATTCTCTGATTCTTGAACCTGAAGGAAAAGCCGACTCCGCCATCATTATGCTTCATGGCTTGGGAGCCGACGGAAGCGATTTCGGCCATTTCAGAGAAGAGCTGATTGCAAGCGGCGCTCCTCTAGAAAACACAAGAATGGTCTTACCTAATGCTCCGTATATTCCAATCTCAATGAACAACGGATATGAGATGCGGGGCTGGTTCGATCTTTACAGTCTCGAAAGCAGAGACAGAGAAGACGCAGAGGGAATCAAAAAAACATTCCAACTCATCCGCAGATTAATTTCTGAAGAAGAATCTAAAGGCATTCCAAGAGACCGGATTTTCTTAGGCGGATTTTCTCAAGGCTGCTGCATGACTCTTTACGCAGCTGTTCAGCTTGATAAGCCGATCGGAGGCTTCTTCGGATTGAGCGGATACCTCCCGTTAATTGATAAAGAAGAAGTTGAGCACGTGGGGAGCGCTATCAAATCGCCAATCTTCATCGGTTATGGAGAAGAAGATTCTGTCGTGCCCCCCGCCTTTACCCAAATCTCCGTTAGTTACCTACGGAAACTCGGTGCTGACAAACTTTCAGCCCATGGCTATCCAGGCCTGCAGCACTCAATAGATCTCGACGAGATTGGAGATTTAGCTGATTTCTTGGCGACCGTTCTGAGGTAGAAGAGAACTTAGTAAGGCAAGATTTCTTGTAGTCTTGCCTTATATTGATTGAGGGCTTTCTATGTCAGCAAATTCAGATCTCAACCTTCTTGAGCATACCTTCAGCAGCTTAAGTCCTTTGTTTGAGCCGCTGAAGATAAACTTATTTACGGTTGGCGGCGTTCCCATCAACAGCTTCGATCTGATTGAATTCGTGATTATTTTTATAGTCACCTATTTTTTAGGGAAGGCTGCGGAAGCCAGTATTACGCGCATCGGCAAACACCGCGGAAGTCAAGTCCGCATGGAATCCCTGCAGATGTTTGCCAAGTTCGTTCACTGGGCAATTCTGTGCGCAGGTTTGATGTTCGGCTTTGCCGCCATCGGTCTTCCGGTTACCCACTTAGCTATTTTAGTTTCCGCTCTTTCCGTCGGTATCGGCTTTGGCTTACAGACCATCGTCAACAACTCTATCGCCGGTTTGATTCTTATCACGGAAAAAGCTGTGAGCGTCGGGGACGTTATCTGCACCCCATCCGGCCATATCGGCAAAGTCAACATGATTACGATTCGTGCTACACGAATCGTTACGCCGATTGGTGAAGATATCATCGTTCCGAATGCGAACCTGATTGACAAACCTTTTACCAACTACACGCTGAATCCTCGGGGCGTCCGAAAGATTTTTCCCTTCAGCGTTGCCTACGGAATTGACTTTAGAAAAGTCAAAGAAATTATTGAGAATGCGGCCATTCAAGTCCCCTTCTGCATCAAGCCCGACCAATACCACGAGGTTGAATGCGGTATCACCGGCTTCGGAAATTTCGGCATTAACGTTGAACTTGTCGTTTGGGTTGATCCAATTGAACTGATGGAACCTTACCGCTTGGAAGCTGCTTTTCTAAATGCAATCAATGATGCCTGCGTAGCCAACGGCATTATTATGCCGGGTCCAAGCTATGCTGTCAGCGTTACACCGGCAACGAGCAACAACGCACCGTCGGTTTCCGCTAAGGCGACTCATTCCAGTCCTCCGCCCCATCTGACAGACCCGAATACGGATAGTGCAACTCCTCATCCGACGCAAGCTCCTCAAATCATCTCTCATCCGAGTTTAACTTTAGGAGCTAATCAGCAAAGAGATGCAGCTGTGGTCGGGCTTCCTCAAAGCATGTTCGACAGTCCCCAGAAGCCAAAGAAACAGGAAAGCTCAGGCGGCGGTGAAGAAGAGTAAGATCTTTTGAACTGCCCGTAAGCTGACTGAGGATAATTTGGCCACCTATATTGGAAGATTTGCACCCTCTCCGACCGGAGAACTGCATTTAGGAAGTCTTGTCTGTGCTATTGCCAGCTATCTTGATGCCAAAGCGCATAACGGAAGTTGGCTTGTTCGCATCGAAGACTTAGATCCTCCGCGTGAACCGGCTTGGGCAACCCCAAAGATTCTTGAAACATTAAGAGTTCTAGGACTTTCGTCTGACGAGCCTATCGTTTATCAGTCAGATCGTCATCATCTGTACAAAGAAGCCTTAGATTACCTAATTACTAATAAATTTGTTTACGGCTGTAGCTGTTCTCGTAAACAAATTGCTGAATATCAAAACGCCAGAGGAAAACCGGCGAACATCTATCCCGGAATCTGCCGAGACAAACATCTGACCGAAGGGATCAGGGCTTGGCGCTTTAAAGTTCCTTCCGAGGACAGATTCTTTAGAGATCGTCACTTCGGTGAGTACCGACAAAATATAGAGCAGGAAGTCGGAGATTTCGTTTTAAAAAGAGCTGACGGATTTTGGGCTTATCAATTGGCAGTCGTCGTAGATGACCATCAACAAGGAATTACTCATATCGTCCGGGGTGCAGACTTGCTCGACAATACGCCGCGGCAAATCGAACTGCAGAAAGCTCTGAAATATCGCACCCCTTCGTATATGCATATTCCGCTCGTACTCGGCGAGAACGGACAAAAACTTTCTAAGCAAAACGGCGCAACCGGACTTGATTTAGAAAATATTGACGCAGAAATCGACAAGGCCTGGACACACCTTGGTTTCGAGAGATTTTCTTTTGACAGCTGCGAAGGCTTTTTCTCCAAGGCAATTGACCTTTGGAGAAAGAGCCCGTATTTCGCGGAATAAACCGCTAACCTCTTCTCCCCGTTCCTCCCAGAAGAGCTGCGACTAGTTTCGGTTTGTGTTCGTGAATTGATTCAACAATAGCGACCGTTTTAGCGACAGGCTTTTGAGAAACTGTCTTAGACGGGACATAAGGATTCAAAAAGAACGGGTCAACGTCCTGTTTTACTTTCTGATAGGTGTACTTCTTATTAGGATTTACAAAATCGAATTTGACCCTCTTCGGAGATAAGTCGATTCGATTGAATTTCTTTTTGGTTAACTTCTCGATAGCCTCAACGTTGTTTTCATCTTCAGAGGTCATCAAGCTGATCGCCAATCCTTTAGCACCGGCACGGCCGGTTCTGCCGATTCGGTGAACATAATCTTCGGCCATGAAAGGAATATCAAAATTGATAACCAACGGCATATCCGGAATATCAAGGCCGCGTGCAGCCACATCCGTAGCAACTAAATAATTGATAGTGCCGTCTTTAAATGCTCCCAAGGTCTTAGTTCTTTCTTCCTGAGATTTATCTCCATGAATGGCATCTGCCAAGAAACCGTATCTGTTCAGCTGCCTTGAAAGGCGACCGGCCATTAGTTTGGAATTAACAAAGATAATTGCTTGCAGAGTATTTCCTTGATCATCGACTCCTTTTGTCGTGAGAATTTCGACGAGAGAATCTGTTTTCTTACCATCAGGAACCTCATAAAGTTCCTGGGTGATAGTTGAAGCCGTCGTGTTTTGTCTGGCAACTTCAATCATGACCGGTTCATTTAAGAAACTCTGTCCAAGTTTTTTGATCTCAGGAGAGAACGTTGCAGAGAACATCAACCCCTGACGTTTCGGAGGAAGCTCCTTCAGAATTTTTGTGATATCCGGGAGAAAGCCCATGTCCAGCATGCGATCCGCTTCATCGAGAATCACTATTTCAACATTCTTTAGAGAAGTATTTCTTTGTTCCAAATGGTCAAGCAAGCGTCCCGGGGTGGCAATCAATACTTCAATGCCTTTTCTTAACTCTATGGATTGCGGTTTAATATCTACACCGCCGTACACGCAAGCAACTCGAAGTTTCGTTTCAGAAGCGTATTGTTCTAGGTTTTCAGCAACCTGCAGTGCCAATTCTCTCGTCGGCGTCAATATAAGAGCTCGTACAGGATGGCGTGCCGGAGAGACGCTGGGATTTTCATATTTGAGCAAATTTTGAAGAATTGGGAGTCCGAAGCTAGCGGTTTTACCTGTTCCGGTCTGAGCGGCCCCCATGACATCTTTTCCTTCCAAGACAACCGGAATGGCCTTGATTTGAATAGGTGTCGGTGTTGTGTAGCCGACTTTTTCAACCGCTTTTAATAACTTTTCATCTAAACCGAAATCTTTAAATCCAGTTTGCTCAGACATTGACTCTTATTCCTTCACAATAGTTTCGGGAATTTTAAACTTTAGGAGACAGATTTTTAGCCTTACTCCTCAAAACAATCAGTTCAGGCTGAGAGAGTTCGTAAAAGAAGAATATCTCCGGTTAACGTCTAGATCTGACACCTATCAACTTTCGTTAAATGAGATAGAAATCAAGGGAGCAAATATTTTCCCCCTACGGAGAAGAGAGCATGAGATCTTCGATCAAGAATTTGCCACCCGAAAATTTTTTCGCTTCTTAAGATTAAGAATTTATTCGGACAGGAACTACATATCTTTGATAACCGCAATCCAGATGACTTTACAAAAACAATTACCGCTTCGTAAAAAGACAGCAGAGGCTCTTTATTCTCTCTACACAGGAAAACTAATCTTGTCAAGCCACGCCCATTGTGGTTTTTAAAAATATTAGATATTTCGTTTTCTGCCTTTTCCAAAGTTCATAGAATCTCAAAATCCCGGGGGAAACTATTAACAATCTTGCATTTCAATCATTAAAACAAGAAACCTTCTTACTTCTTTTCAGTAAAAAATTTCTTTATCTTATTGATTTAAAGAAAAAGAAATAGTTCGCATACGAAAGTGAAAAGTAAATCAAAAATGTAATAATTTGTAAAATTTGACTAATTATTTAGCTTCGTAACTATTTGTTTACAAAAGAGAACTTACTATAAAGTCTTAGTTTATACCGTGTTTGCGTGATATATAACACGGGTTAGTATTTGCTCATTACGGGATTTCCCGTTATCATGGCTACCATAGTAAAAACACTAGTTTTTTACTAAAAAAGGAACGAATGGAGGGAAAAATGTTAAGAATGCGCCGCACTCCTAAGGATAGAGCAGCTTTTCCGACTGAATTGCCGTCTATGCATATTCCAAATGGAGTCTCTCCGCAAGCCTATGCTGCACACAGAGAAGTTCTTTCTGTCCTCATGCTTAGATTCATGACGAGCCGTCTTCGCGCTATGTATCAAGCCTATGACGGTGATTTAACACTTTGCTTGGTTTTAGGTGAAATTGCATCTAGAAATACTGAACGCTTCTATGACGAAAGACGCGGCTTTCAGCCTCGCTCACCAAATGCGCCAGAGCCTCAGCTTCTCGCCTGCAATGCTTTGTCAATTTCCGAAGTGACTGGCATTCCAAGAGAAACTGTTCGCCGTAAATTAGCAAAACTTGTAGATTTAGGTTGGATTCAAAAGACACCGGAAGACATGTATGTCATTACCGATAAGATTGGAGATGTCTTTGCCGCTTTTGATGACTCTCAAACCTATGATTTGATGCACACAGCAGAGCAGATAAGTAACGTTCTGCAAAGATAAGTTTCTGTCTTGTTGTTAGTTGTAAACTCCTGTTGAAATGACCGCTGTCTAAAGAATCAATTTAGACAGCGCTTTTTTACCTTCTTAAGCCTCTTCTTTGAATCTATTCATCAGCACAAAAGCCTTCTGATTAATCCTGAAGGCTTCGTCTGTATAGAAAAAATAAACAAGCTCAGGATTTGTTTTAGAGGCTTCTTCCCGGACATCTCGAAGGAAAGCGCCCACGGCTTCTCCCAAATTTGCCGCAGTTATAGAGCCAAATTTAGACTTAACTGAAAAAGCCCTGCTCTCCGTGAAAAAAGAATCATAAAGTTCTGCCAGCTCAGAAGTTTTCCCATTCGTCTCTCTCTTTTTTTGAGAAGCTAAGCGCTCAAAAAATTCCGGTGTTTTCAGCTTATATGTCCGGGCTCCTGGCGACTCAGGATGAAAGACCCAACCTTCTACCCGGGCATTCCCATACGCACTATTTATGCAAAAGTCTCTTCTGGAAAAAATCTCAGAAATAGACACATGCCGTTCTTGAACAGGAACTAAATAGGAATCTTTCAAGCCTAAGCCTTCAAGCAATTTTTCCACTTCCGGAAACAGCAATCGATAGGAACTTCTTTTGCCCTCTCCTTCCGAGAATACAACGCTGGCACCAAAAATCTTAAATAACGCTGCTTTCGGAGGACAGTACTTAATCCTCTTCATGTTCAAAAAATTTAAGAACTCGCCGTAAATGTTGAGTCCAACAACTTTTTTTCCAAAATTCGGCAGAACGCTGTCCAGAGGAGATTTTTGTAATTCTCTTTCGAATGCATTCCTAACCGGCGTAAAAAGCTCCTGATGTTTCTTCAGAATAGGAATAGCATCAAATGCATTGTTTCCTTGCCTTGTGAAGGCTCTAAATTCCCCATCGGTGATACTGAGACATAAATTTGAGCCGTCGAGTTTTTCAGTCACGGTATAAAGGCACGGAGTCAATAGTTCAATACTCGGCCAAGGCTCAAAGATATCCATAAGAATTCTCAAGAAGAAAATTTGATTTTCGCACCGCCAATAAAAAAGTGCCAGGAGCAAACTTCCTGACACTTCAAATTGAGCAGTTCTTAAATTAGAACTTGTATTGGACCTGCAAGCCGCCCATCCAAGCGTTCATCTTTTCGAATTTTCCGACTTCTGTATAACTACCGTTGTGGTGGTCTCTATACAGTTTTCTGTGACCAATTCCGCGGATGTGGCCGTAAGCAGCATCGATCTGCCAGTTCTTAGTTGGAGCCCAGGAAACGCCGCAGGTCAACCAAAGTCTCTTGGTATCTGGAATAAGAGCTGTTCTCTTAGTTTGATCGTGAATAGGATCAGTCTCTAAAGCGATACCGCCGCGAATTGTCCATTGATCGCTGACTTTAATATCTGCACCTAAACTCAGTAACCAGACGCTCTTCCAATTATTCTCCAATGTCATATGGGAGAGGGTATAAGACATTTGTGGGTTCAACATAGAATAAATTCCACCATCTGCATTGGTATAAAAACGCATATCTTTGAAATTTTTCCAGTTTGCCCAGCGGGCTAAAGCCGAAAGACGCAACCATGGTGTAGTTTCCCAAGTACCAGTGATCATTACCGTTTCTGGAGTAGTAAGGTCACCATAGCCGTGACTAGTTTGGGAGAGTCCGATTGGTCCGAGGTTACCACGAACAGTGTAGTCGCCTTTAGCATGAACATGAGCTGCAGAACGATAAGAAATACCGAATCTCAAGGTTTCAAGAGGAGAAAGCATGATGCCGGCGTTATAGGTAAACATCCAGTCACTGCCTTTATACTCAAACTCCCCTCCCGTTACATAGCCTTTGTTGCCCACAGGAACTATGGGAAGGCCATTCTTAATCTTGGAGTGAGTGTACATAGCAGAAACACCAGCGCCGATGCTGAACCACTCAGTTGCCTTCCAAGCAATGTTCGGATTGATATCTACAGTCATGATAGAACCGCTGATACCTCTCTCTCTTTCAGTCCAGTCGCTACCGTATCTAATCTTCATCCCGTAAGGAGAAGTGATAGCTAGACCAGCCCAGAGGTTGTCTGTGAGTTGATGTGAAACAAAGAAGGCAGGAATAGGAGCGGGCTTGTCACGGCCATTTTCTGTAGTTCCGTCAAAACCTTTGTAATCAATATCGAGGTCAACGACAGTGGAGCTAATCTG
This sequence comes from uncultured Turicimonas sp., assembly GCF_902477955.1. Lineage (NCBI taxonomy): Bacteria > Pseudomonadati > Pseudomonadota > Betaproteobacteria > Burkholderiales > Sutterellaceae > Turicimonas > uncultured Turicimonas sp. Next base: position 18,047 of record NZ_CABSJB010000040.1, read on the forward strand.
GAATTGTGTTCCCGGAAGCAAAGTCATACCAGCCGGGTTATACCAAACTGCAGAAACGTCGTCTCCAACGATACCGGCGCCGGCATGAGAACGACCCATACTTACAACGCTCTGCTCAGTAAGTTGGAAGCCTGCGGCCATAGCAGATGTGCTGACTGCTGCCAAAGAGCTGAACATTAAACCAGCTAATAGTTTTTTAGAAGTTTTCATCTAAGTCTTTACTAAAAACAAAAAATAGGGGAATTTTCAATGGGTAGGATTTTGAAGAAAAACAAGAGTTCAAAACATGCGTTTTTCTAGTGAGAAACCCTAATATTTACACCCCTTAACTTATTCTTCTTTTTTGATTCAGACAATGGCTTGTGAATAAATAGCAAGCAAATTTTCTAGGATTTCAGCCTTCTCGTCTCTTCTAACCATTTAGACAACAGCTATTAATTGTTCTGATTCTTTTGTCCTGGATGTCCTTGGCTGCACTCTGACTCTCTCAGGCGCAGAAAGAATTGAAGTAATTTGAAATTCTTGAGTTATAGAACACAACTCCTTGAATGAAAGATTAGGAGTTAGAAGAGGCCCACGAAAGACCTCTTCGAGAAGTTAAGTTATGACCACGGTGTCAGGGCTGCAGCTTCCTTACCGGCAATCCTGCCAAAAATCATGGCATCAGCGTTGGCACAAGCGCCCTGATATGTTAAGCCCCACGTTGAGCCAAGTTCACCGGCTACATAGAGACGCGGAATCTTTTCTCCGTATGGATTCAAGCACTCGGCCTTCACACTTCTTCTCGGACCGCCCATTGTGTGATACATCACCGGAACCAGTTTGACAGCGTAGAAAGGCCCTTCCTCGATTGGGGCTGACCAGGCTTTAACATCTCTTCCTACAAACACCGCTTTTTGATTAGGATCGGCGGTAGGAGTACGACCGTATTCAGTATCTATTCCTTTGGTCTTCAGGTCATTGTTCCATCTATTGACCGTGTCAACCAATGTAGCCGGATTAGGAATTTCAAGTTTCTTTGCTAACTCTTCAATTGTCGGAGCTTCAATGATGACACCGGATTCAATTTCTTTTTTGTTGTCCTTACTCCAAACATAACCTTCTTTGTTGATGGCATATCCTGAACCTCCGGAGCTAATGAGCGGAGCTCCTTCGAGGTAGGTCTTATCCATAATCATGTAGCAAGGAATTCTTGGATAACGATGTTTAATGGCATCAAACTGGTTAACAGCCATCCACGAGCAGTGGTAATCCAATTTCTTTTCATTAACAAAACGTTTTCCGTCTTGATCCACCCAAATAAAAGCAGGACGTCTAGTTACCATCGCTAGACCGGCTTTAACGCCAGGAACTTGAATACCCAACGGAGCCGATACTGAATTCATATGCCACAAATCAGCGCCCATGGATTGAGCCATAAGTAAACCGTCGCCGGTATGGCTCGGTCCGCCCAGATAACCCATTGGATTACCGAAAACATATCTCTGCATAAGCTCAGGATTGCACTGGAAGCCTCCGGTCGCAATAACGACAGCTTTTCGGGCTTTCACATTAATCGGTTTACCGTTCTCCAAAGCCACGACGCCGGCAACTTCGTTACCGCACCGAATAAGTTGTTGAGCCGGCGTGTTAAGAAGGACACGAATGTTGCGCTTTTCTACCGCTCGCTGGAAAATGCCGAAGAGTCGTTCTCCACCTTTCTTGCCCGGAACATTGCGTGGTGAAATCTTGTTCACGCAATCAGCACCTGGAAGGTTCTGGTAACCAGCGTGACCGTAAATTGCTAAGGTCACTTGAGGATCCAAAGACTTCACATAGTCGCCAAGTTTGAGAGATTCCTCGCAGAACACACGAAGGATTTCCGGATCCCACTCAGATCTGGATAATTCGTACAAAGCTTTTTGAAAAGCGTAGTAGTCGTCTTTGTTTGTCGGCACTACGAAGCCGCCGGAAGAAACACACACGCTTCCGCCACCTTCCGGCATTTTTTCCAGAATGATGACGGAAGAACCCGCATCTGCAGCTGCAATTGCGGCATTAGAACCAGCATTACCGTATCCTAGGACTACAACATCGGCCTCACGGTCCCATTTGATTTCGTCATTTTTTGAAATTTCTTTTGCAGTTGCCAAACCAACAGGGCCGGCGATAACTGCGGCTGAGGCTGTTTTGAGGAATGTTCTTCTCGAACTAACTTGATTACGCAACATAAGCGACTCCTTAGGAAAGCCGAAAAAGACCTGGGCCATGTTCAATGAACTGCTGACAGTCGCTGACCTCAAATGGTTCAATCTTTTTCGGCCGAATTACCGTTACCCAAAGCGGCGCAACGGTTATCTTTGTATTGTAACCAACTGCTTTCTTATCTATGGGAACCTTTTGATGTTTTTTTGTTGAATTTTTATATAACAAAAGAAAAATGCACAAAGCGCTTAGGTTTATCCTGCGCTTTGTGCAATTGAGGTCAGAAACGGTTATACAAGCTTTTGAACGCCGGGCCCTTTCAAAATACTTGAACCTCCCTGCTGGGGCGTAACGTTAATTTGAACCGGAATCCTTTCGTGAATCTGGCCCACGTGAGAAATAACACCGATTAATTTTTGATGACCGCTTTCTTTATTGAAAGTATTTAAATTGCCAAGAGCCGTCAATGCTTTATCCAAGCTTTCCTCATCAAGGCTCCCAAAACCTTCATCTAAGAAGAGCGAGTCAATTCTTATCTTATTGCTAGTTAGTTCCGATAAACCCAGAGCCAGAGCTAGGCTAACAATAAAAGTTTCACCACCGGAAAGATTGGAAGTGGCTCGGACCAATTCATCCATTTCATTGTCCACCACATCCAGATCCAGAGAAGCCGCTTGGTTCTTAATCAGCAAATACCGTGTCGATAATTGCGACAACACCTTATTTGTCTTGGTAATCAAAGTTTCGAGCGTCAAACTTTGAACGTACTTCTGATACTTGGCTCCGTCTTTCTGTCCAATCAAATTATTGAGCCGTTCCCATTTTTCGAAAACCTTTCTTTGCTTTTCAATTTCAGCTTGCAAAGCTTTTGACTCATTTCTTACCTTGTCATCACGATCAAGCTCTTCTCTTACTCCGCCGATTTCTTTATTTCGTTCGCCGATAGATTTTTCATTATTTGCTTTCTGTTCTTCCAACTCCCATAAAGTCAACTCCGTTTTATTCTGCAGAGTCTTCTCATTTACTTCTTTTTGTAATTTTGATATTTCATTTTTCTTTGCAAAGAGGTTCTGTCCGTATGCATCAATAGTTTGCTGTCGATCCGTCTGTTCCTTATCAGAAAGTTTGCTCTCTTTCCATTTTTCTTCCGTCATAAAGCCGGTGTGCGCGAGCTCCTCTTTCCACTTCCTTTCTTCCCGGACTAATTTTTCGTTATTTTCCGAGATGGATTTTTCCAGTCCGGTTGCCTCGGCTCTTTTTTGAATCAGCTCCTTTTCAATGTTGCGTTGTTTGGCCTGGACATCAGCCAAATTTTTCTCTAAGGCCTCTAGTATGCCGGCTGCTCTTTTCTCTTCTACTACGGGATCTTTGGTACCGAACAACTCTTCTCTCTGGCCCTTTGTTTTATCAAACTCGGCTTGCTTTTCTTTTTGGTTTACTTCAGCGACCTCCAATTCTTTAAGACAGTTGTCATGCCGTTCTAAGAGAGCTTTTTTCTCAATCTGAAGAACACCGAGAGCGTTTACGACTTTCTGCAGTTCTTCGGACTTCAAACCAAAATCCTTACCCGCTTTTTGAAGCTGTTTAAGCTCTTTTATAAAGGTTTCACTACCAAAAGCTTTTGATAATCCGTCTTTTAATTCAAGAGTGGCAGTACTAATCAGCTCAGTCCAGTCTTGACCGTTTTTATCTGACTTTTCCTTTAAGAGTCTTTGTTGTTCTTGTTGGTGTTTGAGATCTCTTTGGAGGTTAACTTCCTGAAACTCTTTGCCTCGAATATTTGTTTCTTCGTTGGCAAGCTTCTCTTGAAGAGTCTGCTTTTCCTTCTCAAAAGATCTGACGCTCTTTTTTATTTTTTCGCATCGTGCTTTTTCTTCTAATGCCTTTTGTTCAGCGGAGATCACAAGGTTTTCCAAAACCTGCACCTCACATTCCGAAGAAAAACCGAGCCCTTTAGCTTGTACGCAGAGTTCATTCCGGAACTTTTGTAAACGGGTTTCTTCTGTATTCAATGCGGCTCTTGTAGAGACGACCGTAGCCTCCAAACTCGAGACTCTCTTCAAGAGCTCCTCTTCTCGGCTTTCAGCCTCTTTGAGTTGTTTTTCGACCTTATTTCTTTCTTTTTTAGCATTTAGAACACCTTCAGGCAAAGCCTCGGCAAAAGGATGGTCTTTGGAGCCACAAAGAGGACACTCTTGCCCGTCGACTAGCAAGGCCCTTTTTTTCGTGAGTTCTTCAATTCCTGATAGAGTCTCCAAAGTCTGTCTCTGAGATTCCAATGACTCAACAAGTTCTTTCTGTTGTGCAAGCAAGTCCCTATTAGTCTTTAACTGCCCTTCTGTGGTGTGAATCTCTTCAGACTTAGCTTTCGTCGCTTCTTGAGCTTCGAAACAACCGGCCAAGATTGGTTTTATTTCAGATAACTTTCGGCTCTTGCTTTCTTGTTCACGAATAATTTCTTCGTATTCGTCTAAATCTCTCCCTTTAAGCTGGTCCGTGATTTGGGATTCTTTCTCAGCAATAGCTTTCTTTATTTGATCAATTTCTTTCTTTGCGTTAGCTACATCAGC
>NZ_CABSJB010000041.1:0-22390 GCF_902477955.1 uncultured Turicimonas sp.
ACCGGTTTATCCGAGGGGATTGCTTGGCCTTGGCCAATTGCGGTTTATCTGTTCCTAGCAGGCATTTCCGGAGGAGCAGTGGCTGTGGCTTTGATGCTTAACTTCTTTAAGCATAAGAGCGATGTCACGCCGATCCTGAAGTCAGCCAGCATTATTGGTTTGGCTACCATTCTCTTAGGTATGCTTTGCTTGGTCCTTGATCTGACAAATCCTCTGTATTTCTGGAGAATTTTGGTCTATTACAATCCGACAAGCGTTATGAGTATCGGCGTCATGCTGCTGCTCTTCTACATACCTCTGGTTGCGGTGTTGTTTGTTATGTGCTTTGCAGATACATTCAGCACTTGGCCGCTGTTGGGTTGGATCAAACCAGTGTGTGCAAAGCTGGAAGCTTGGAAAACTTGGATTAACGCTATCGTTATGGTTTTAGCCCTTGCGATCTGCGCATATACAGGTTTCCTGATTTCCGCACTTATTCGCTTTCCTCTTATCAATACAGCAGTGCTGCCTGCTTTGTTCGTTGCCTCCGGTATTTCTGCCGGAATGGCTGCGACGAAGATTTTGGCGGCTTGGTTCTTCGGAGCTAAAGAAACTGATCCTGACATGCACGCAATGCATCAGGCAGAGTGGCCGGTCATGGCAACGGAAGCTTTCTGTTTATTCATGATTGCGATTGCTCTGCTTAGCGGCAACGAATCTGCCAAGTTGGCTTTCAGTGCCTTTACTGAAGGTGTCTGGGCGGTTGTATTCTGGGTCGGGGCAGTGTGTGTCGGTTTTGGAGTTCCATTGCTGGCTTCCATTGTGGCCGGATCTAAGCCGGAATCCAAGATGTCATTCTATTTTGCCGGTCTTTGTGCCATCGGCGGCATGATGTGCCTGCGTTTGTTTATTCTCTATGCAGGACAGATGAACACATTGGTATAGAGGCGAAAATCAGAACTTAATGGTTCTGAAAATAAAGAAAAACTCTCCGTTTGCTGGAAAAACAGGCGGAGAGTTTGATTTTTGGAACTTAACAATAGAGTAGGGATGCTCAATAAATAACTTAATTCAAGGGATGGCTGCAGTTTGAACAGGTTGTTGTCTTTGTGGTAATTAGGCCAAAAAATTTTAATTTATTTCAGCTTTTCTATGTTGGTCGGTGCTTGAAATCTTGCGGTTTCAGGCTCAATTTTTATGTGTGAAGCTCGCTTCTCAATGTTATTTAAATGTTCCTGATTTTAGGATTGTTTCTTCCTCAGTTCGGAGCTACTTATTTATATTGCTTAAAACCTATGAAAAGAGGCCTCTTAAGCGAGACCTCTCTGTGCATCAAGAAAGCTTATTTGCCTTTTTTGTTGACGCTTCCAATATTGCTGCTGAGCTGCAGGAGAATATCGCTGTGCTCGCCTTTTTCATAAATGGTGTTGGCACGTCCTAAGATTAGAGGATCGATCGGGCCGATGGCTGCAGCATCCTTGCCGGTATACGGTAAGGAGTGAAGTACATATCTCATCGCGTTTAAACGGGCTCTCTTCTTGTCGTCGCTCTTAATGACGGTCCACGGGGCAGCTACGGTATCGGTGCTCAAGAACATATCTTCTTTAGCGCGGGTGTAGTCATCCCATTTATCCAAAGAAGCCATATCAACCGGAGAGAGTTTCCATCTCTTCAAAGGATGGACTTGACGTTCTTTGAAACGGCGACGCTGTTCTTTACGGCTGACTGAGAACCAGAACTTAATCAGATAGATGCCGCTGCGGGTGAGGAATCTTTCAAATTCCGGGCATTCCTGCATGAATTCAATGTACTGCTCGTTAGTGCAGAAACCCATGACTCTTTCGACGCCGGCGCGGTTGTACCAAGAACGGTCAAAGAGAACGATTTCCCCTTTGGTCGGAAGATGCGGAATATAGCGTTGAAAATACCATTGTCCGAGTTCACGGTCAGTCGGTTTTTCAAGAGCAACCACACGGGCGCCGCGGGGATTTAAGTGCTCCATGAAACGGCGGATTGTGCCGCCTTTGCCGGCTGCGTCGCGTCCTTCAAAAAGAATGACGAGTTTTTGACCGGTTTCTTTAACCCAAGACTGGAGTTTGAGAAGCTCAACCTGCAAAAGATATTTTTCTTTTTCGTAGAGTTTGCGGCTCATACGGTTCTTGTACGGATAGCCGCCTTTTCTCCAATCTTCGTTTAATTCGTCTTCAGAGGCGTCTTTTTTATCTTTTAAGTTGGCCGGAGCTTCTTTGAGTTTTTCTCTGCGGACGAGAGCTTTCAAAATGGATTTGCGATCTGTCGGAGATTCTCCGTCCAGAATGGCAATTAAAGCTTGCAGCTCATGTTCTGTTGCGGCAGAGAAAGTCTGCTCTGTCACATACTCTTCTGCCTCGGTTTCGGAAGTTACCGGAGAGGATGAAATGCTTTCGATAGTGGTTCCGATTTTTTCACTTTCGGAAGGACCTTCGGCCGCAATTTTCTCCATTTCTGCATTTGTTTCTTTATTGAGGACTTCAGCTTCGTTAGCCTTGGCTTTATTTTTATCGTTCGAAGACAAGTTCATCTCCTTAATTGAAAATTTGGACCCGTGAAAATAATAAAACTAAATTCCCCCGTCAACTGCAATGCTCTTTAGTAATTGTTAATCCTGCTTTTTAAGTTGCAGAAGGACATCATAGATTTGTTTTTTGGGGATGCCTGTGATGTCGTGAGCCATCGCACTCAGCTCGCCTGTCGGAAGCAAGGAGGAGAGGCGTTTAAGCCATTTTAGCGTGCTCTCATCCAGAGACTGCTCCTTCTTAGAGGTATCCGCATTGATGATTACCACAAATTCCCCTGCCGGTTTTTTTGAGGCAAACCATTCCACGATGGTTTCAGAGGTGAAACTTTTAATTTCCTCAAATTTCTTTGTAAGCTCTCTGGCGACAACAATCTTTCTTTCCGGAGGAACCGTTTGGGCTAATTCTTTAGCCAATTTCTCCATTCTGTGGGGAGCTTCATAGAGGACGAAGGTTCTTCCCGTGTCAACAAGCTCTTTTATTGTCTTTAATCTTTCTTTAGAACCGCTGTCTAAGAACCCGTGGAAAATAAAACCTTCAGGAGCCATGCCGGCAGCCGATAAGGCGGTGACCACCGCACTGGAGCCGGGAATAGGAATCACGGGAAATCCTGCCTTTTGAACAGCATCGACGACCTTGCATCCGGGATCAGAAATGGCCGGAGTTCCGGCGTCGGTTACTAGAGCAATTCTCAGGCCTTCTTCAAGGAAGCCAAGGATTTTAGAAGCCCCATTCTGCTCATTATGCTGATGAACGGGGAATAATTCTTTAGATAGACTAAACTTTTGAAGCAGTTTACTAGTCTCTCTTGTATCTTCGGCAGCGACTTTGTCGCACAAGCTTAAGGTCCAAAGGGCACGCAGCGTGATATCAGCAAAGTTGCCGATCGGAAGGCCAACTACATAAAGTGCAGGAGCCGGAAAATCTTGACTTGCTAATCGTGTCTCAGTAAATAAAATATTGTTTTCGAATTGGTTGGGTACGGAGTCCATTGTGTCCTCTACACTTTTGAACAAAGTTTGTTTCGTTACATTAAGCCTACTCTCATTAATGGGTCAGAACTTGGTTAACGCTCAAGAAGCGGCAGTTTCAACCTCAGAACCGACGGGGAAAATAAAGGTCGGGTTGATGGTGCCTCCTCAAAACAGCAGCCTTGCGGCCGCTACTGCTCCTTTAATCCACGGAGTGGAAGCAGCATTCAAAGAAGACGAAGACCGCTATGAACTTGTCAAATATGAAATAAGCGAATCAGGCAATGTCCTGGAGGTTCTTAATCATGCGGCTGATACAAAAGCAATGCTGATGATTGGACCGGTTTTAAAGACTTCGGTAGACAAAATCGCAAGCCTCCCTTATCTTCCGCTTCCGGTTGTGGCCATCAACAAAACTGATTCTGCTGTTCAGCCTGAGCTTTTTATGAGCATCGACGTAGCTATTGAAAGCGAAGTTGAACAATTGGTTAAAGTAGCTCTTGAAAATACAGCTAAGAACCCAATAGGAGATTTCGTAGTGTTGGCGACTCCCAATAGCTATGACGAGAGAGTTGCAAGAGCTATTGTGCAAGAGTTAAGTAAAAATGGCTCAGTCGGTGAAATACGCCATGTAAGTACGGAACAAATTTCCTACTTGAGGACTGAGATGAGAGGAAAAAGCTTTAGAGGAGCTTTTTTCGCTATGAATCCGCAGCAGGCTAGCCTCATCCGGCCGTATCTTCCTCCCGAGCTGCCGGTATTCGGTACGAGCTACACCAATCCGTATAGAACCAATGACGTGATGACTTCTCAAACACAAGCCAATGATTTAACCGGTATGGTGACATTGGAAATACCGGCTATTACTCAGCTGAGTCATCAAAATTATTTGAAGTACAGACCAATCCTTCTTAAGCTCAACAGCGATGACCGGCATCTTTTTGCAGTAGGTGTGGATGCTTGGGCTCTCGGAAAGAGCTGGCTGGAGTGGCAAGATCAAATCGATCTTGAAGATGGTCTGAGTGGAAAGATTCATTTCGATAAGAAGACCAGCAGCAGCGCAAAAAGGACTCTGGACAAAACCGTTGTTACTCCAAAGCGCGAATTGGCCGATGATGTGGCCTTTGAAGAAAGTGCGGAAGAGGCCGGTCTATGATTCTTCAGACATTACAAGATGCCCACCTCGCGTGGGGAGACGCCCCTCTGCTCGACAAAGTTAATTTGACTATTGAGGAAGGTCAGCGATTTGGCCTTATCGGCCGCAACGGAACCGGGAAAAGTTCTTTGCTGAAAGTGCTGGCTGGAGTCGAAAAATTAGATGCAGGCAAGAGAAACGTCGCTAAGGGTTTAAGAGCTATTTATGTCGAGCAAGACCCGGTTTATCCGGAAGCGTCCACCGTCTACGATGCTCTCCTCAAGAGAGGAAAGATAGATGAGATAGGCGACGAAGTGCACCGTTGGGAGGTCATTTCAAAGCTCAATGAATATATCCATGTGTTTGGACTGAATGCAGATGCTTCCCCTGAAAGTATTTCCGGAGGCGAGAAGAAAAAAGGAGCCTTAGCTCTGGCTTTTGCACTGGAACCGCAGCTTCTTTTGTTGGACGAACCTACAAACCACCTGGATATTGATGCTATTTTTAAGCTCGAAGAGCTTATTCTTAGTAATTTCCGAAAGAACCGCACACTCGTGACTATTACTCACGACCGCTCGTTCTTAAATAAAGTTGCTCAGCAAATTCTTGAGCTCGATCGCGGAGATCTGAGAACTTATCCGGGCAACTTCGAAGCTTACGAAAAAAGAAAAAATGAAGAGCTTGAGGCTGAAGAAAAAGCCCGCAGCCAGTTCGATAAGTTTTGGGCTCAGGAAGAGGTCTGGATTCGCAAGGGCATCGAAGCTCGCAGAACCAGAAATGAAGGTCGAGTACGCAGACTGGAGCAGATCCGTCGGGAACGCGAAGCCAGAAGAGATCGCATAGGAACCGCCAAACTTGCTTTAGATGCGGGTGAAAAAAGCGGAAAGATGGTCGCTGAACTCGAAGATGTTTGTCTGAGTTTCGGAGATAGAACTCTTATTAAAAATTTGAATCTCCGTTTAATGAGGGGAGATAAACTCGGATTGATTGGTCCGAACGGTGTTGGTAAGAGCTCTTTAATTAAGGTCATTCTTGGCAAGCTTGCGCCGACTAGCGGTAAAGTCCGTTTGGGAACAAACTTGGAAGTGGCTTATTTTGATCAACTTCGCGCTGAGCTTAATCCGGAGAAAACTTTGGTTGAGACTGTATCTCCGGGTTCTGACTGGGTTGAAGTCAACGGCCAAAGGAAGCATGTTATCGGTTACCTCGGCGACTTTTTGTTCCCTCCTCATCGTGCCAATGTCAAAGTTTCCAGTTTGTCCGGCGGTGAAAAGAATCGTTTGCTGTTAGCTAAGCTCTTTGCAAAACCGGCAAATTTGCTGGTCATGGACGAGCCGACTAACGACCTGGATATTGAATCCTTAGAAATGCTCGAAGATACTTTGAGCAATTATCAAGGAACAATTATTCTTGTGTCTCATGACCAGACCTTCATGGACAATGTTGCGTCCTTTGTAATTGCTCCTGACAGTAAAGGAGTCTGGACTTCTTATGTCGGGGGTTATGAAGAATGGCTTCGTCATCGCGAAGAATTAGAGAAACCTGCCGAGGACAAGAAGCCGGCACCCAAACCTGCTCAAGTAAGGGAAAAAAGTAAACCTACAAAACTCTCCTATAAGGAAAATATGGAGTTGGAGAAGCTCCCGTCCGAAATTGAAAGTCTGGAAGCGGAACAGGAACAACTAATAGCATCGATGAGCGGGGAGGGCTCGGAAAAGAAAACGCCTGAGTTTTTTGCAAATACCAATAAGAGAATGGCGGAAATCTCGGATCTGTTGGAAAAGAAATACGCTCGATGGGAAGAGCTGGATCAGAAGAAGGCCTCTTTCTCTAAAAATTAATCGTAAAGATTGTTTAATTTGGACGCTAAGGCTGTTCAAGTCTTTCAAACAAGTGCACAATTGGAAGTAATTATTTAACTTATCAGGGGTGCAAGGATGAAAACTAAAACAGCAGTTCAGCTTGCTTTTGTTGCTTGCTGCGCCTTTACGCTCTGTACAGACGGTTTAGCAAGACCGCCCGGACCTCCTCCCGGAGGACCCGGTTTTAGACCCGGTCCCGGAGGTCCTGGCCCAGGTCCCGGCTTTAGGCCCGGTCCTGGTCCCAGACCACCAAGACATCATTGGGGTGCCGATGTTTTAGGAGGTGCTCTGGCGATAGGGTTAGGACTTGGAGTCGCAGGTGCGATTGCCAATTCCGTCAGTACGCCCCCTCCGACAACGGTTTATGTGCCGCCCACACCGACTTATGTGCCTCCTAACTATATTGTGCCTTCTGCTCCGGTAGTTGTCTTGCCTCCTGCAGTAGTCGCACCTCCCGTAGTAGTGGCTCCACCGGTTACCGTCACTCCGTCAGTCGGTTCAGGCAATGTTATGTATTGGTGCCAAGCATCTAAGAACTTCTACCCTTATGTGACGGAATGTCCGTCAGGATGGCAGGCAACAACGGTGCCGTAAAACCAATGTAATATTGATTGTCGAAAAATATGACCGCTCTGTCTTTTGGTAAAGCGGTCATTTTTCATGGCCGGAGTTTTCAAAGGTTTCCGGCGGATTGGAATTGGAGAGTCAAGAATTCTTATCTCTGTTTCGGATTAACGAAAATATAAGTAAATACCCTTAAAATTTCGCCCGTTGCAAAAGCAAAATTTCTCTTAAGCTACGAGAGAAAATAGGAGAAGTGTAGGAGAAGGTCTTGACAGACACTAAAGAAGAACGTGCCCGTGCGTTAGATTCGTTACATACATTATGTGATTTTTTTCAAAATCGAGTTGAAAAAGGACCGCAAGACGAGGCTCTCCGTGAGTTTGATAAATCCACAAAAAAGTGGATTTCTTATACTTATCAAGAAGTCGCGAATAAGGTTAAAGAATGGCAGCGCGCTTTTGCAGCCAGCCAAATTAACCCGGGATCCAGAGTAGCTATGCTTCTGCCCAATGGAGTGGATGCAGTTTGCTTTGACCAAGCCGCTATGGCTAACGGACTGATTCCTGTTCCTCTTCATGCAATCGACACTCCGGCATCGAGTGCCTTCATTCTGCAAGATAGCGAGGCTTCTTTCTTAATCACCAACAGATTAGAGAAGTGGGAGCAAATCCAAAAAGCGGGCTTCGATTTGAGTAAATTAAAGAAAGTTATTATTACGCAGGAAGATAATCTTTCAACGGCCGCTATCGCTCAAAGTTTGAAAGATTGGCTTAGCAGCGTAACAGGGAAAGAGATTCTGCCTCCGGCGCCTACGGAGCACGATTTGGCCTGCATTGTTTATACCTCCGGCACTACCGGAAAGCCAAAAGGAGTAATGCTCTCCCATAAAAATATTGCCAGCAACGTTCGTTCTACTCTTGCTCATGTCAGACCGGAAATCGGCGCAAAATTTTTGTCCTTCCTTCCGTTATCTCACATGTTTGAAAGGACAGCCGGTTATTATCTGGCTCTAGCGACTGGAAGCACCATTATTTTCAATCGTTCTCTTCAATATTTGGCAGATGACTTCAAGATTGCTAAACCGGATGTTCTGATTTCGGTTCCAAGAGTCTACGAAAGGATTTACGGCAAACTTCAAGAGGCTTTGAAGAAGAAAGGCCCCATCGCTCAGAAATTATTCAACTGGGGAGTTAATGTCGGCTGGCGAGATTTCTGCAGAAAGAACAAGATTCCATACGAAGGAGGTTTCTCCGCCATCTTTGATAAAAACTTGGGCAAAGTATTCCAGAAGAAAATTTCAAAGACATTGCAGGATCAATTTGGCGGACAATTAAAAGTTGCTATCAGCGGCGGCGCCTCCCTCAATGAAAAGGTAGCTAAGGTATTTTGCGGTCTTGGTCTTCCGGTTATTCAAGGTTATGGAATGACTGAAACCAGTCCAATTATCTGCGGTAATAAAGTCGAAGATAATGATCCGAATACAGTGGGAAGACTTCTCAAAGATGTTCAGGTCAAGATCGGCGAAAAAGAAGAAATTCTTGTGAAGGGCGACCTTGTGATGCAAGGTTATTGGAATCGCGCAAAAGACACCAAATTAGCATTAACCGAAGACGGTTGGCTTCATACCGGTGACCAAGGAGAATTTGATTCCGAAGGAAGGCTGAAGATCAAGGGCCGAATCAAAGAGATTCTTGTTACTTCGACGGGAGAGAAGATTTCTCCGGTTGACATTGAAAGCGCCATTGAATGTGATCCTTTGATTAGCCAATGTTTTGCAGTCGGAGACGGACGCCCTTACATTGCAACACTTCTGTCTTTAGACAAGGATAAGTGGGTAGAGTTAGCCGAAAAGCTCGGCGTAGATCCTACAAACAATGAATCGCTTCAGTCTCATGAAGTTAAGGGATACATCCTTAAACAGGTTAAGAAGCTATGTAAGGCTTTTCCGGCATACGCTGTTCCGAAGAATATCGCACTCACTTTAGAACCATGGACAATCGAGAAGGAGTTGCTGACGCCAACTTTGAAGCTTAAGCGCAAGAACATGATGGCCAAATACGGAACAGTTATTGAAAGCATGTATAAAGGCGCACGCCGTTAATCGTAAAGCAGAGAAAATTTCGTGATTTTGGGAGCTCGATTAAGGCAGCCTTTGCGCTCTTTTTTTCGGAAGTGCTAATCTTTTTGTTGAAATTCTGTGGGCGATACGGAAAAAGTATAATTTTGTCCAAAATCTAAAAGTTATTTATGAAAGCATCAACTGACACAATTAAATCTGCCTACAAAGGCAGTGAAAAGAAATTACATTCCGAGGCCATGGCACCGCAATGGATGATCTATGGTACGGAAAAAGTAATGCAGTACCAATTGGACAAAAATTTGGTTTTGGACCCCTGCATTCTGAAGGAGTTTCCGAAACCTCAGCCCGGACACAAGTATATGCTTTATGCACATGTTCCGTTCTGCAATACGTTGTGCACTTACTGTACTTTCCATCGGTTCTTATTCAAAGAATACAAAGCACGTGAGTACTTTGTGAACCTTCGCAAAGAAATGCAGATGGTTCATGACTTGGGCTACAACTTTACGTCCATGTATGTCGGAGGTGGCACCACCACTATTCTGATGGACGAACTGATCAAGACTATTGAGTTGGCCCGCAAGCTTTTCCCGTCAATGGGCGAAGTCTCTTGTGAAACCGATCCTCAGGTTATGGCCAATCCGGATATCATTCATCTCAAAGGGCTTGTCGATCGTATGTCTGTAGGGGTACAGAGCTTCGATGACAATATCCTAAAGATGATTGAAAGGGATAAGTTCGGAACGGGAGAAGAGGTTTATGAGAACATTCTGAAAGCCAAAGAAATTTTCCCTATCTGCAACGTAGATATGATTTTCGGCTTCCGCGGTCAAACGGATGAGATCGTTCGCTCCGATATGGAAAAAGTAGTAGCTCTGTCTCCCAGACAGATTACGACTTATCCTTTGATGGTCACAAGCCAAACCAAACGCAGCGTCAAAGATTCTTTAGCTTCTCCTCCGGAAGTGATGGCTCAGCAATACCGAATCATTTTGGATACGGTTGCTCCTCACTACAACCAGCTTTCATCTTGGGCTTTTGGTAAGGCCAATAACGAAGGTTTTGACGAGTACGTTATCGACAACGATGAGTACTTAGGAATTGGTTCAGGCGCATTCAGCTTCTTAGGTGATTCCTTGTACGTTAATACATTCTCTTTGAGAAGATACAACGAGCGTATCGGTTCCGGCCGAGACGGAGTAGAGCGTAAGAGAACTTTTTCTAAACACGAAATCCTTCAATATCGCCTCTTATTGGGTTTGTTTGCAGGGCGTCTCTCCAGAAAATACTTCCGAGAGGTTCATAACGTCCGTTTAGATACGGCTTTAATGAAGGAGGTACTGGCCCTTAAGCTTGCAGGCGCTATAAAAGAAAATCCGGAAGACAAGGATCAATTCATTATCACTGACAGAGGTAAACTCCTCGGTCTGGTAATGATGAAAGACTTCTACACGGCAATGGATAATGTCCGTGCAGAATTGAGAAAGCCGCTGAAAGAAGAAGATATGTAATCGGCATTTCTTTGTCGAAAAAGAAGTCGATCTTTAATCTAAGTTTTTATTGGCCGATGACGCGCTTTTGTGCACAAAAGTCGGCCTTTTACATGGTGCAACAGTAAGGTCATGAATGAGCTTTCATAATAGAAAGATTTTTCAGAAGCACAGAAAGCACCAAAACTTCTGGCAGAAATCTCACAACTTTTTTCTATCTGAGAAAAAGGTTATGTAACATTTGAAATTACCCACCTAAACCAAAACTCAGGCGGGATTTCACGAATATTTCCTAAAAAGGGGTGGGAAATTAGGCGTATACCCTTAGGATATTCGTTTTAGTTCCGTTGTTTCAAAACGAATCTTTTTTTACAATCCTGTCTGAGATGTTGCCGACTGTAACCTACTAGGGAAAACTTTTAACATAACATCCCAGCGATGTCGGCTATTTTCTTCTCACCCATTTCAAGCCTATGGAGCAAACAATGACAACTATGGAAGTAGTCACTTTCCGGCCGCCTCAGGGTTGCCGTGGAGAAGATGGTCCCGACTATCAGGGGAATTTCCGCAAAGGTGAATTAAGAGGAATCATCAAGATCAATTCAGAAACCTGTGTAGGTTGCGATACCTGCAGAAAATTCTGCCCGGTCGATGCTATCGACGGTGGTCTTGGTTCCATTCATAAGATTCGTGATAATGCTTGTGTAAGCTGCGGACAATGCTTAGTAGCCTGCCCGTTCGGCGCTATCGAGCAAATGAGCTTCGTTGATGATGTGATCAAAGCTTTGGATGATCCGAAGAAGTTCGTTGTTGCACATCCCTCTCCTGCAGTTCGCGTCGCTTTAGCGGAAGAATTCGGAGGCCAACCGGGCGATCTCTGCACAGATCAGATGCTTAACGCCCTTGAAAAAGCCGGCTTCGTTAACTATGACGTTAACCAAACTGCTGACCAAACAATTCTTGAAGAAGGTACTGAGTTCATCAAGAAAGTAAGATACTGGGCTCTCGGAGAAAGAGGTCCGGAAGTTGATATGATGGCGCACCATCCGCTTCCTCACTTCACAAGCTGCTGCCCTGGCTGGGTCAGAAATATGGAAATCAATTTCGCCAGCGCTATTCCTCACGTCTCTACAACAAAGAGCCCGATTCAAATGGGCGGTGCTTTGGCTAAGAGCTGGGGTGCTAAGCATATTTGGAAGAAAGATCCGAGAGATATGGTCTTGGTTTCTATTACTCCTTGCACAGCTAAGATTTACGAAGCCAGCCGTCCTGAATTCGTTGACGCCTGGAAGTGGAATGTTGCTCACGGCGAAATTCCAAAAGATACTCCTGCTTTCCCGGATATCGATTACAGCTTGACTACTCGCGATATCGCAGAAGTGCTTCGTCGTAAAGGCATCAACCCATTGACAATGCCGACAACTCACGAAGTTAAGCAGATGGAAAAATACACCGGTGCCGGTACTATCTTCGGTGCATCCGGCGGTGTTATGGAAGCTGCTCTTCGTACAGCTTACTTCATTCTTTCCGGTAAAGAATTGACTAACCCGGACATCATCAGTGTTCGTGGTTACGATTCCTCACTCGTTGAAGCCACTATTCCAATTCCTTTGAAGGCTAAGAATGGTGAGATCTTCGAACTTCGCGTTGCTGTTGTTAACGGTGCTCTCCAAGATCTTAAGAAAGTGATGAAGATCATCAACGAAGATAAAGATCGTTGGCACTTCATTGAAGTTATGAACTGTCCTGGCGGTTGCGTCAACGGCGGCGGTCAGCCTCTCCAAGGCTCCGGCTCCGCATGGCTCGCACCGACACTTCCGCTTCCAGTCAAACTCTAAAAGGTTGGAAAAATGAGTAAATATCAATATACAGAAAGAGATACAGATGCACTGTTGGGCAGACGCGGCTTCTTGAAGGTAGTAGGCCTTTGCGCTGTTGTAGTAGCTGCTGCCGGTGCCGTTATCACTAAGATTGTCACAGGCCGCAATAAAGTCATTCTTGATCGTCAAGAAGGCTTGTATGCAGACGACAAGCGTTTGCAGAAAGTTAAACTCACATCTTCTCACGAAAACGATGTTTGCTGGAAAGTCTATGAAGACATGAAGGGCAAACCAGTTGAAGGTGAAATGTATGAGTTGAACCATACACACTACTTCCCACGTTCTCAGTTAGCTATGAAGGAGACCAAACATGTCTAATGCTGCAAGCGGTGCTCGTATTCTGCGCTTCCATACTTCCGACAAGGTTTTCCACTCCATCAACGCTATTTGCTGGTATGCACTCTTCTTTACAGGCGTTATCGTTTATTTCGGCAATATGATGGGTGCTATCTCCGACGAAACAGCTAACCTTTTGATGGTTTGGCATATTTGGCTCGGTGCTCTTTTCACTCTTAACTTTGTCGGCTACATCTTGTTTGCCCCTGATCGTTTCGCCGTTACCATGAAGAACCTCATGGAATGGGACAAGAACACAATTATGTGGTTCAGAAACTTCGGTGGCTATCCACGCCGTTTCTTCAAGATCCCGTTCGGCCCGGAAGAAGTTCCTCCTCAGGGCAGATACAACGGCGGTCAGAAGATGAGCTATCTCATTTTCATCGCAGCCATCGCTTACTTGATCGTTACCGGCTGGTTGCTTTGGGCAGGTGCTCCTTTACTCGGTAAGACACTTTTCTACTGGTTGTTCATTACCCACGTTTGGGGCAGTATCGTTGTGACAGCAATGGTTACTTGCGCTCACATCCCATTAGCCCTTCTTTCTATGGAACACTTCAAGGGCATTTGGAGAGTCGGCCCCGGCGACATTTCTTATGAAGCCGCTGAACACCATTCTCCAACATGGTTGAAGAGAGACGTTGTTAAGGTTGTTGAAAAGTAATCTGAACATACGAGATTAACAATGAAAAAGGGAGCTTCGGCTCCTTTTTTCATGGACAATTACAGGTATTCAAAATCAAGGAGTGTCTATGGCCGGCCTTAATCAAACCCCGAAGGGAAACCGAATTTTTATTGGAATCTTCGGCAAAAGAAATGCAGGAAAATCCAGTTTCATCAATCGTCTGACAAAACAAGATATCGCTTTGGTGAGCAATATAGCCGGAACGACTACAGACCCGGTTTACAAGGCTATGGAAATCCTTCCTTTGGGACCTGTGATGATTATCGATACTGCAGGTATCGATGACGTAGGAGACCTTGGAAAACTGAGAATAGGCAAGACTAAAGAAGTCATGTCAAAAACCGATGTGGCAGTAATCCTTTTAGAGGCAGGACAACCCGTTTCTGATTTTGAGCGCTCCTTGTTGAAGGATTTTAAAGAGCTTGGAACTCAAGTTATTTTTGCCGTCAATAAAGTCGATGAAAAGGCTTCAGAACTCAAACAAATTAATCGGATCTCGGAAGAAATCGGCCTTCCTGTATTTCCCATCAGTGCAAAAACAGGTGAGGGTTTTGATGAGCTAAGAGAAGAACTCATTAAAGTTGCACCGAGAGCGTTTGAAGATATCCCGTTCTTGAGAGACTTAGTCAACCCCGGGGATGTTGTTTTGTTCTGTGTGCCGATTGATACTGCGGCTCCTAAAGGTCGTTTGATTCTTCCTCAGGTTCAAGCTATAAGAGATTGTCTGGATGCTGGAGCAGTAGCGATGGTTGCCAAGGTTGATGAAATTCAAAAACAGTTGGACAATCTGAAAACACCTCCTGCTTTAGTAGTAACAGACAGTCAAGTCTTCAAAGAGGTTAATGCAATCGTTCCTGATTCTATTCGTTTGACTTCTTTTTCCATTCTCATGGCCCGTCAAAAAGGAAATTTGGATGAATTGGTGCATGGTGCAGAGGCAATCGAGAGTTTGAGACCGGGCGATAAGGTGTTGATTGCCGAAGCCTGTACTCATCAATGCCAGGCCGATGATATCGGCCGCGTAAAGATTCCGCGTTGGCTGAAACAAAAGGTCGGTGGCGACTTAGATATCGAATGGTATACGGGAGATTCTTTCCCGTCAGACCTAAGCGGATATAAGTTGGTTATCCACTGCGGTGCCTGCATGATAAACCGCAGAGCAATGCTCTACAGACAAAAAGTTAGTAAGGAATATTCCGTACCCATGGTGAATTACGGAGTGGCGATCGCATATTTACACGGTATTTTAGGACGCGTTTTGTCACCATTTCATAGGTAGAATCCGTATATGTAACTTTCTCTATGTGAACACGGAGTCCACAATATGAAAATTCCAAGGAAGCTTTCGGGATTCGCCGTAAGCATGTTTTCTCTTTGTCTCGCATCCTCGGTATTCGCTGCGGAACTGAATCTGTATGCCACAATGCCGGATAAATATGCAAGTGAGGTTTTAGCTCAATTCTCAAAAGACACAGGCATTAAAGTAAACTACTTGCGTCTTTCGGCCGGAGAAGTTCTTGCCAGAGTTCAAGCCGAGAAAAATAATCCTCAGGTGGATGCAATCCTAGGCGGCCCTGCCGATATTTATGAGGCGGCCAAAAAAGAAAATCTCGTAGAACCCTTCTTGCCAAAAAACGCATCGGCAATTCCCTCTCAGTTTATTGATCCTGACCATGCCTGGATTGGTATCGGCATCATGCCTCTGGCCTTTATTTCTAATTCTGATTTCTTAAAGAGAAACGGTTTGAAGGCACCTCAATCTTGGATGGATTTGCTAGATCCGAAATATAAAAACTCGCTTATTCTTGCTGATGCCAGAACATCCGGTACGGCAACCGAACGCCTATTTTCTATTCGCGGGGCTTTCGGTAAAGAGGGCGGTATTGAATATCAGAAGAAGCTCCATAAGAATGTTCAGATGTACACCAAAAGCGGAGCTTGGCCTGCTCTTAGAGTTGGACAAGACTTAGCGGCGGTTGCTATTGTCTATCTCCCTGACGCTCTTGATATCAAACAGTTGGGTCATCGAGTTGAAATTACTTATCCGAAGGAAGGCGTAACTTTTGGTATAGAGGCCGTAGGACTGGTAAGGGGCGCAAAACATCCGGAGGAAGCGAAGAAGTTTATTGAGTGGGCCTCAAGTCCTAAGTTTGCTGACTTTATTTTGAAAAATAACATTAAGTACGTTCCAACGAGGACGGATGCCGTGATTACGGATCCTGTTTTAAATCTTAAAAACATCAAGGCGCTGGACGTTCCCTTAAGTTGGAAGGGCGAAAAAAGAAAAGAATTAACAGACGAATGGATAAATCAAGTCTTGCCTACAAAATAATTCTTGAGAAATCCTGCTAGTTTGAGGCACAGAGGTTTAGGTGTGGAGAAGAAAAAAGAGCGTTTGATAGGTTGTTTTACGAACGCTCTTTTTCATTTCACGCTAGAGAATGTCAGTGTCGCTGTGTTTTAGCTTCTGACCGTGTTCTCGAGTGGTGTGGAAACCAACTTCAGGCCAGTGTTTTTGTGTGGTCTGAAGGTTATAAATGCTGGTTGCCAGGTAGACTGGGTTGCCGTCAGCATCCTTAGCCAGACGAAGAGTTTGCTCAGTCTCAAACTCTTTCTTTGTCTTTTCGTCCGGATAGGTCAGCCAGCGAGCTGTGGAAACCGGAGTATTTTCATAAATAGCGTCAACCTTGTATTCGGTTGCTAAACGCTGAGCCACAATTTCAAACTGCAGAGGACCGACGGCACCAAGATAAAGGTTGCCAAGTTCGTCTTCGAACACCTGAATTGCACCTTCCTCACCAAGTTCTTTGAGTCCTTTGTGTAGCTGTTTAGCTTTGAATGGATCTTTTGAACGTGCAGCTCTGAAAAGTTCCGGAGCGAAGTATGGAATTCCGGTAAATCCAAGTCGTTCTCCTTCGGTGAGTGTATCGCCGATGTGGAGTTGCCCGTGGTTGTAAATACCGATGATATCGCCTGCGACGGCCTTTTCCATCTTAACTCTGTCGTTAGCCATAAATGTCAGAGCATTCGGAATTTTCATGTCTTTACCGTCACGAACATGGTAAACCTTCATTCCGGGTTCATAGCAGCCGGAGCAGACTCGGAAGAAAGCAATTCTGTCGCGGTGCTTCGGATCCATATTTGCTTGGATCTTGAAAACGAACCCCGTGAATTTAGACTCGTCCGGTTCAACTTCTCGGGAACCGCCGTCTCTAGGCTGTGGTATCGGTGCCCAGTTTACAAGAGCTTGAAGAACGTCTTCCACACCGAAATTGTTGACGCCGGAACCGAAGAATACAGGAGTCTGCTCGCCGCTCAAGAATTTCTCAAGAGAGAAAGGCTCGCTAGCGCCCTCAATGAGTTCAACGCTTTCTCTGACATAAGGCATTTCTAGAGGGAAGAGCTCGTCCAAGCGGGGATTGTCGAGTCCTTCGATGACTTCGACATCTTTGGTAAGTTTCTCTCCACCGGGAGTAAAGCGGTTAAGCTTGTTGCCTAAAAGGGAGAAAACGCCACGGAAAGTTTTACCCATTCCAATCGGCCAAGTGATTGGCGCACAATCAATTTTTAAGACGCTTTCAATTTCGCCTAAAAGTTCGATTGGGTCTTTGACTTCACGGTCAAGCTTGTTGATGAAAGTAATAATCGGAGTCTTTCTAAGACGGCATACTTCCAGCAGTTTGATGGTCTGGGCTTCAACACCTTTTGCAGCATCAATAACCATCACTGCGCAGTCCACTGCCGTGAGAACGCGGTAGGTATCTTCAGAAAAGTCCTCGTGGCCCGGGGTGTCCAACAAATTAATCACATGATCCTGATATTGGAACTGCATAACTGAGCTGGTAACGGAAATGCCGCGCTGCTTTTCAACTTCCATCCAGTCACTGGTGGCGTGCTTAGCTGCTTTTCTGCCTTTAACGGCTCCTGCCATCTGAATAGCTCCGCCAAAAAGAAGCAGCTTCTCAGTTAATGTGGTTTTACCGGCGTCAGGGTGAGAGATGATCGCAAACGTGCGCCTAGTCTCTACTTCTTTTCTTAATTGAGGACTCGTTTGAGCCATTTCGTTCCTGCATGTAAAGAAATTACAAAGACAAGCATTTTAGAACAAGCGCCTGCTTCAGACGGATTTGTTGCTAACAACAAGTTTCAAAAAGAAAAACAAGTTTGTTTATAGAAGAAAGAATCCTCTAAAAACGAAAGAAATAAAAAGTCAAAACTACTAGAATTAGCTCCATTATTGCCATTCTCTAACTTCCATCATGCTAAAAAACTATTTCCCCGCTTGGAAACTAAAGCAAGAAGGTGTAATCGCGCCTGACGAACGCCTTCCCCTGTCTCAAACAATTGCCATGGGACTTCAGCACGTAGTCATTATGTTCGGTTCAACCGTGTTGGCTCCGCTGCTTATGGGTTTAAATCCAAATATTGCCGTCTTAATGAGCGGTATCGGCACCCTGGTTTTCTTCTTCATTGTCGGCGGACAGGTGCCAAGTTACCTCGGCTCCAGCTTCGCTTTTATCGGTGTCGTGATTGCTGCGACGGGATATTCGGGCTCGGGACCTAACCCGAATATTGGAATAGCGATGAGCGGCGTGGTGGCATGCGGTGTGGTCTATGCTCTTATTGGCCTTATTGTCATGAAGACAGGCGTCAAATGGATTGAAAAGCTTATGCCGCCTGTTGTCACGGGTGCTGTAGTGATGGTCATTGGTCTGAACTTGGCTCCTGTTGCCGTTAAAGGAATGGGTACCACCTCTTTCGAACATTGGTATGCAACAGCAGCTTTGTTAATTATTGGTTTTGCAGCTGTCTATCTGAGGGGATTCCTCCAGAAGCTTCTTATGATCGTCGGAATTCTTATCTCCTATGTCGTTTATTGGATGCTGACCAATGTTCTTGGATTCGGAAAGCCGATTGACTTCTCTGCTATCCAAAATGCTGCATGGCTGGGCGTTCCGGAATTCACGGCTCCTGTCTTTGACATTGACGCAATTGTTCTTATCGTTCCGGTAGTTGTCATTCTGGTAGCAGAAAACCTTGGTCATATTAAAGCCGTCAACGTAATGACTCACCGCAACTTGGACCCCTATATCGGCCGTGCATTCTTCGGTGACGGTATTGCTACTATTTTGGCCGGTTTTGCCGGCGGTCCCGGTGTGACAACTTACGGTGAAAACATCGGTGTAATGGCAGCTACAAGAGTGTATTCCACTCTTATTTTCCCGGTTGCTGCTTGCTTTGCCATTCTTCTGGGCTTCTCTCCTAAATTCGGAGCTGTAATTCAAAGTATTCCGGGACCTTTGCTGGGAGCAGTTTCAGTGGTCGTATTCGGCTTTATCGCTGCTGCCGGAGCCAGAATCTGGGTTGAAAGCAAGGTTGATTTATCCACCACCCGTAACTTGATTGTCGTAGCAATTACTTTGATTGTGGGAACTGGAGATTTTTCCTTGACTATTGCCGGTTTCAACTTAGGCGGTATCGGTACCGCTACGTTAGCGGCTATCGGTCTTAACCTTCTCTTTGCCCTCAAAGAGAACTACTAATCGATACTTAGAGCGGTCAAATGCCAGAGTTGCCAGAGGTTGAAGTTACCCGTTTGGGTTTACTGAGAAAGTTAAAAAATAAAAAATGTACCGGAGCCGTTGTCAGAGAAACGCGCTTTCGGAAGCCTCTCAGAGCAGACCTAGAAGAGCTTCTTTTCAACCAGACGCTTTATGATATTAAGCGCCGGGGAAAATATCTCATCTGGCTTTTTGACCGTTCAGCTCTGGTGACTCATCTAGGGATGTCCGGTTCTATGCGAGTCTACCTGCAAGCAGATGTTGAGGTTCAAAAGCATGACCACCTCGATTTAATTTTCGGGGACATGATAATGCGTTATCACGATCCTCGAAGATTTGGGTTCGTGGCTTATTTCCCCGATAAAGAGTCGGCTTTTGCTATGCCGGAACTTCAGAGACTAGGAGTCGAACCTCTAAGTGAAGAATTTAATTCCAACTTCTTTTATGAAGCTCTGAGACAGACGTCTCTGCCTATTAAGACTTCCCTTATAAGAGGAGACATTGTAGTAGGGGTGGGGAATATTTATTGTTCCGAATCTTTATTCTTGGCGGGTATTCATCCTAAAACAAAATCGAACCGAATCTCTAAAAAAAGAGTTTCAGCATTAACGGACGCAGTCAAAGAAGTTCTTCAATCTTCCATCGAATTGGGGGGCTCAACCCTGAGAGACTTCGTTTCAGCGGAAGGGCAGAGCGGCTATTACACGCTGAATAATAACGTCTATGGACGCGAGGGGCAGCCCTGTAAGAAATGCGGAACTTTAATTAAAAAAGTTCAAATTGACGGCCGTTCTACTTTTTACTGTCCTCATTGCCAGCATTAATGAATAGCTCTGACTGTATTAAATTTCCTTGCAAAGCCTTAATATCTTGGCAAAAGCAAGAAGGCAGAAATTCTTTGCCTTGGCAGAAGACGTATGACCCTTACCAACGCTGGCTTGCAGAAATTATGCTTCAGCAGACTCAGGTAACAGCGGTCATTCCTTATTTTCAAAAGTTCGTAGAAAGGTTTCCTACGGTTGAACATCTTGCTTCTGCAAGCGAGGATGAGGTCATGGCCAACTGGGCTGGTTTGGGCTATTACAGTAGAGCGCGCAATCTGCATGCTTGTGCAAAAGCTGTTGTGGAAAAGTTCTCCGGCCGCTTTCCTCTTGAACTTAATATACTTCTGGAACTTCCCGGTATTGGAAGAAGCACTGCCGGTGCCATTATCAGTGCAGTTACCGATAAGCCAGTTCCAATGCTCGATGGTAATGTCAAAAGAGTTTTTGCAAGGTTCTTTAAGATCAACGAAGTTTACGGAACGGCAGGATTTGAAAAAGTCTTATGGGATTTAACGGAAAATAATCTTCCGCAAGAAGAAGGACGAGCTTTTTCCCAAGGACTAATGGATTTAGGTTCAATGATTTGTACGCGTTTCAATCCAAAGTGTTTGCTGTGTCCTGTCTCAGTGTTGTGCCGTGCAGCCAAAGAGGGATGTCCTGCTGAATATCCCATTAAAGCCAAGAAAAAAGCTAAACCTGAACGCCATAAGTTTTGGTATGTCTGTACACGGGGAGAAGCCGTATGGTTGGAGAAACGCACCGGCAAAGGCGTTTGGAAGCATCTGTGGAGCCTTCCGGAAGGAGATGATTTAACCCGTAAAGGCACTCCTCTGCCTACAGTCTTTCATGAGTTTACGCATTACAAGTTAACGGCTAGTCCCATTCATGTTTTAGACGCTGAACCAAATGAAAGCGATCATGGCGGATGGTTCAGCAGAGAAGATATAGAGCAGATAGGAATCCCTTCTCCGGTTAAGAAGCTGCTGTTGGAAGAAGTTTTTGGAAAAATCTTACTTGCCTAGTGCATCGAGAGTTCGATGACGCAGGACAATCCCATCGTACCTTTCTTTAAACCTTTTTGCTAAGGTTTCTGCAATATATACGGAGCGATGCTGGCCTCCGGTGCAGCCAATAGAAACCGTGAGATAGTGACGGTTCTGAGCGCGGTATTTCGGCAGCCATTTAGTGACGAATGCATCAATATCGTTGACCATTTCTTCGACATCCGGAAACTTCTGCAAATACTCAATGATTGGCTTATCTTTGCCTGTGTAGGGACGGAGCTCTTCTTCCCAGTAAGGATTCGGAAGACAACGGACGTCAAAAACAAGATCGCTTGCTAAAGGGATTCCTCGTTTAAATCCGAAAGATTCGAAAGTCAGAATCAGAGAATCTTCTTTAGCGTCTGCAAACTTTCTTACCCAGTAGCGAAGAGTGTTCGGAAGCAGTCCCGTGGTGTCAATGAGGTGACAGAAGGGGAGGAAAGGATCGAGCATTTCTCTTTCTTTCTCAATTGCCTCAACAAGAGTACCGGGTGCGGAGTCCGGTTTTTGAGAAAGCGGATGCTGACGGCGTGTCTCCGAATATCGCTGCACCAAAGCATCATTAGATGCTGTAAGACATAAAGCTCTCATATCCACGCCGCGTTGGGCCAATGTCGTAAAGCACTTCTGTAGGTCTTCCATGGAAAGATCGCTGCGGGAGTCCAGGGCGACGGCAATTCTGTCTCGGCCGATGGCCTGAAGATGCGTAACGACTTGTTCTAAAAAGGGAGCGGGAAGATTATCAATGCAATAAAAGCCGCTGTCTTCGAGCTGATTAAGAGCAATGGATTTTCCGCTTCCTGATAAGCCGGTAACCACGATAAGCTGCATAGAGTCTCCGAATGAAAACGCCGTACGAAACAGAACCAGGAATATATTAGTGTGAAAGGAGAAGGTTCTGAGAATTTGCAATATCTTTCTTACTCCAATTTACTCTTCCCGGATCAGTCAAACTGCCAAAAATCTGAGTATTAACGAGAAGAAAGAGGATTGAAGCAACGAGATGGAAAGAAAATATAAGGGTTTATAGCTAAGAGAAAGTTCCAAATGATTAAATAATTGTAAGTGGTTAAAATTCATTTCAAGAGTGAATCAATCCTCTAAGAAAAACAATTTAGGAAAGAACAATAACCTAATCCCAAGAAAAAGGGGGACCGCCTTTCGGACGGTCCCTCTAAATTTATGTGCTGTGTCTCAACCTTAATCTTCTTTTTCCATCAACTCTCGCTGACGATTGAAGAATTCTTGAATGGTATTGATGCCCCGTTTCTGAAGAATAGCGCTTCTTACCGCCGCTTCAACCAAGACAGCTAAGTTTCTGCCGCCGCCGACCGGAATAATCATGGTACGTACCTGCTGGCCAAGAATTTCTGTATATAGCTCGGTTTCCGGCAGACGATCCATTAGTTCGCCTTGCTCGAACTG
>NZ_CABSJB010000042.1:0-21717 GCF_902477955.1 uncultured Turicimonas sp.
AAGGTTCTCTTAAAGCTAAGCAAGCGCTTTCACCTAATTTTTGAAGAGCTTGAGCTAAGGCAATAGAAGTTGTTGTTTTACCAGAACCTGCAGGCATTCCGGAAGTTGCCGTAACAAGAATAAGTTTGCCTTTAGGGTTTGATGTATCGATTTCAACTTTTGCTTTATCACGGCCGTAAGGAATGAATTCTTCTTCTTTCAGGCCAATTTTTTTAGCTAATTGATCAATAGGGATGAGGGTCGCTTGTTGAGCTATTTCAATATCTGTAAGCATTGAACAGTTCCTTGAAGAATCATTGGTGGGTAGTGCGTGATTTTAGCTTACTAGCTCTATCGTTTTTAAAATCTTCAGTTCGTTGATTTGTTAATAACGATGAATACTTACAGCCGAAAAGATTACCTACACGGGAACTGTTCAAATAAAGCCTCGGAACGCTACTTTTTCTTCTTTTCTTTTTCTAGAACAACTTTAATACCATGGGTGAATTCAAACATTAGACTTCCCACTTGGAAATCCATCGCAACTTGATGGCGATGCGAGTTCAAGATATCAGGATTAGGTTGTTCAGCATCCGGGCCAAAAAGCTTATACATAAAGAGCGTGCTTAAGCCGCTTACAATTTGACGGGCATCTTCAGGATTTTTGTCCACTTCCGTACAGATTAAAGTCCAGTATTCGTCGTAAGCGGGCTTGAGAGTTTCGGGGACGTATTTGTTGACAAAGGCCGAAATCAGTTCTTCGTTTGGTTCTCCGCTGTCTTTTGCAGTTTGGTTACGAAGAATTTCTGTGAAGCAAGCGGCAGCAAACGGAGCATATTCTTTGCTGAATTCGGCCATTCTTTTCTTCTTACCGAAGAAGAAAGGCACATAAAAATCTGAGGCTTTTAAGAAAGACTTATATCTAGATTTAGAGAAGTGATCGTAGACTCTTTGTACTGCACTGATTTCTTGTTGAGTTGTCATAGTGGAAACCTGATTAATTTGTTCAAATTGTATTGGATTGCCAGCGAGGTTTTACCGGTTAACACAGAAAACTTCAAAATCAGAAAGAAAATTTGGAACGTTGAAGACAATAGTGGACTTTGTACATTAGCTGAATGCATTTAAATGGTGCTGCTCAGATAAGAGGCAGAAAAGTCAGTAAAAAGATTCGGTCAAAGAAAGAAGGAGGTTCCGTAGGCTAGGGCAGCATAACGTGCAAATTTTCCAATGAGAATCAGGACAGCAGTTAAAATCCAGTTCACTCTTAACCATCCTGCGGCAAGGGGGAAAGCATCACCGATGATAGGCACCCAGGTAAACAGAAGACAAACAGGCCCCCACTTCTTGAAGAGTTCTATTTTCTTTTGTTCAACTTTATTTGGAATAAGCAAACCTACTAAGTAAGTAACCAAGGCGCCCAGTGTGTTCCCTGCTGTTGCAACAAGCACGATGTCCCATAGTCTCTCTTTCCATTCTGTCATTCCCCATACCACTAAGGCTTCGCTTCCTCCTGGCAAAAGGGTGGAGGAAATAAATGCACTGGTAAATAGAGATATTAAAAAAGAGCTAAAGGACATGTTCGAAACTGAAGATAGAAACACAGGAATTCTACCTGCTTGGAAGGTTTCTCTTCCAGTCAGGCGAAGATGCAGTATTTGTCAGAGACAAAGCCTTACCAATATCAACAACTTAGCTTTTTTTAGCCCGTTAATGGATTTTTTCGCTTGTATAATTTTCCGAGAATTTTTTCACAGGAAAAAAAATGAAAATCTTAGTACCTGTAAAAAGGGTGGTAGACGCCAATATCAAGGTTAAAGTCAGCCCTGAAGGAACCATTGAGACAGCCTCTCTCAAGAAGGCTATGAACCCTTTCGATGAAATTGCTCTTGAACAAGCCGTTCAATTGAAAGAAAAGGGCGTTGCTAAAGAAGTTGTCGCCGTTTCTATCGGAAAATCCGACAGCTCTGAAACGTTGAAAGTTGCTTTAGCAATGGGTGCAGACAGAGCAATTCTCATTGAAACGGAAGATGTCATTGAACCGCTTGGAATTGCTAAGCTGATCAAGGCACTGGCTGAAAAAGAAAATCCGCAGTTAATTATCGCCGGTAAACAAGGCGTTGATACCGATGCTAACCAGGTTGGTCAGATGCTTTCTGCTTTGTGCGATTGGCCTCAAGCCACCCACGCTTCTTCCTTAGAAGTAACCGGTGACAAAGCTAAAGTGACTATTGAAGTTGACGGTGGTTTGGAAACTTTGGAATTGACTCTGCCCGCGGTTGTTACCTCTGATTTGAGACTGAGCGCCCCGCGTTATGTCACATTGCCGATGATGATGAAGGCGAAGAGAAAACCGCAAGAAGTTATCAAAGCAGATGCTCTCGGCGTCGATCTCAAGAAACATGTTGAGCTCTTGACTGTTGAAGCTCCGGAAGCAAGAAAAGTCGGCGTAATGCTCTCCAACGTAGATGAGCTGATCGACAGACTTAAAAATGAAGCTAAAGTTTTATAAGGAAGCAGAAGATGGCAGTTTTAATCATAGGTGAACATAACGGGAGCGTATTAAACCCGTCTGCAGCTAACTTAGCCGCAGCCGCTTCTGCGATTTCTTCTGATGTAGATGTTTTAGTGATGTGCCAATCCGGTGAAGCGATTGCTTCGGAGGCTGCAAAATTAAGCGGCATCAGAAAAGTCCTTCTTGCCGAGGGAGAGCAGTTCAGTCATCCTATTGCAGAGAACGTTTCCGCCCAGGTTCTCCAAGTTGCTAAAGATTATTCTCACATTCTTTTTGCAGCTGACTCATTTGGCAAAGCAGCTTCTCCTAGAGTGGCAGCCAAACTTGATGTCGCTCAGATTTCGGAAATTATTAAAGTTGTCTCTGAAGATACTTTCAAGCGTCCGATTTACGCTGGTGCTGCTATTGCAACAGTAAAAAGCTTAGATCCCGTCAAAGTTTTAACCGTACGTGTCACAGCATTTGATCCGGTTGGAAAAGAAGGTTCTGCTTCCATTGAAAAAATAGAAGCAGTACCCGGTACCAATAAAGTAGTTTTCTTGGGAGCGGAAAAAGTTGAAAGCAATAGACCTGAACTTCAATCTGCCAAGATAGTTATCGCCGGCGGAAGAGGCTTGGCAAACGAAGCGGAATTCGCTGAAATGGAACAGCTTGCCGATAAGCTGAAAGCCGCAGTTGGTACTACTCGTGCAGTGGTTGATGCCGGAATGGCTCCTAACGACTGGCAGATCGGTCAGACAGGTAAGATTATTGCCCCTGACTTATATATTGGCTTAGGCATTTCGGGTGCTATCCAACATATCGCCGGTATTAAGGACGCTAAAGTCATCGTTGCGGTGAATAAAGATCCGGAAGCCCCGATTTTTGACGTGGCTGATTACGGATTGGTAGCTGATGCAATGGACGTCATCCGTCAGCTGCAAACAAAATTGTAATAATCCTCGGGCTTTCCTATTTTAACCGTTTGTTTGATTGATAAAAATCAGATAAAATCACGGGTTTTAAAAGGGAAAGCCCCTTAGTTTTAAACGTTTTTACACTGAACCTAGTATATTTTTAGAGGTATTTAAACATGGTCGTTATTCGTCTGGCTCGTGGCGGCTCCAAGAAGCGCCCCTTCTACAATATCGTCGCGACCGACTCCCGCAATCCACGCGATGGTCGCTTCAATGAACGTATCGGTTTCTACAACCCTGTAGCTTCCGGTCAGGCAGTTCGTTTGTCCATCAATGAAGCCAACCTCAACAAGTGGATCGCCAACGGCGCCAAAATGAGCGAAACTGTTTCTCGTCTTTACAAAGAATTCAAGAAAACAGCTGCTCCTGCCGCTTAATTGAGACTTTAAGACTTATTAAGTCGTGGAAGACACGAAGAATTCCGCTGCTGAGCCTATAGCGCTCGGTGCTTTATGTGGTGCATACGGCTTGAAAGGTTGGGTGAGAGTCCTTCCTTTCCAAGACGGTGATGCGTTGCTGGATTCTAAAAATTGGTTTCATTTAACTCGCGGCGGTGAGCCTCAGCCCATGACGATGGAAAGTGCCAAGTTTCATGGGAAGGGAATTGTCGCTAAGTTAAAAGGAATCGATACTCCGGAAGCGGCAGCTGCTCTAAAAGGTGCAGTTGGTCTTCTGAGAGAAGATTTCCCAGATTTGGGAGAGGATGAGGTTTACTGGGTTGATATCATCGGCGCTAAAGTAGTGAATACCAAAGGCGAAGAAATCGGCACAGTTAGATCTATTACCGACAACGGTGCTCATGATGTTTTGGAAGTTAACGGCGTCAAAGGAAAAATGATTTTGATTCCGCTGGTTCCGGAGTATGTTGAGCTCGTTGATATGGAAAAGAAAGAAGTTACGGTTGATTGGTCTCTTGATTGGGATTAATTAATTTTTATGAGAGTTGACGCAGTCACACTTTTTGAGCCGATGTTCTCGGCTATTACTGAGAACGGAATTACATCCAGGGCTCTCAAAAACGGGCTTTGGTCTCTGAAGTGCTGGTCTCCTCGCGATTTTGTTCATGATGCGCATCGAACGGTTGATGACAGACCGTTTGGCGGCGGTCCCGGAATGATTATGAAGGCTGAGCCTCTGGCTTTGGCAGTCGAAGCAGTCCGTGCCGACGGTAATCATGGAAAAGTGATTTCTTTTTCTCCAACCGGAAAAAAGCTGGATGACGATGATGTCAAGGCTTTCGCAGAAAGCAACCAACCTTTGGTTTTTGTCTGCGGAAGGTATGAGGGAATCGACCAAAGATTTTTAGATTCTTTTGTTGATGAAACTTATAGCATCGGAGACTATGTTTTATCCGGCGGTGAGTTGCCAGCGATGGTTATGCTTGATGCGATTGTCAGGAGACTTCCGGGAGCAATCAAAGATTTATCTGCTTCAGACGAGTCTTTTTCTACCGGATTGTTGGATGCTCCTCACTACACTAGACCTGAGGTCTGGAGAGGCAAGGAGATTCCGGATGTTCTTATCTCGGGACACCATAAGAACATTGATGCCTGGACAAGACAGCAAGCGTTACAAATAACCGCCACAACACGTCCTGAAATGATTAAAATAGCGCGTTCTAAAAAGCTGCTGTCCAAATCGGATGAAAAGTTTTTGGAACAATTTTGTATATAGTCAGTTAGTTACTGACGATTAAAATCCATCCTCTCTGCAGGCAAAGATGAAAAGAACTGCATGAAGATGGTCATTGGAGATATTCATGAATATTATTGAACAACTTGAAAAGGAAGAGATTGCCCGTCTTTCTGAAGGCAAGACTTATCCTCGCATCAACCCAGGCGACACAGTAGTTGTCAGCGTTAACGTTGTTGAAGGTAACCGTAAACGTGTACAGGCTTTCGAAGGCGTAGTTATCGCTATTCGCAACCGCGGTTTGAACAGTGCTTTTACTGTTCGTAAGATTTCCAGCGGCGAAGGTGTAGAACGTACATTCCAGCTTTATTCTCCGATCATTGCCGGTATCGAAGTTAAGCGTCATGGCGCTGTCCGCCGTGCCAAACTTTACTACTTGCGTAACTTGTCCGGTAAGGCAGCAAGAATTAAAGAAAAATTGGTTCGCAAGGCCTAATTTTCAAAAAAATAAAACTAAAGCTTTCCGCAAAACCGCAGACGTCAAAACCTGCGGTTTTGTTTTTCCTGCAGACAAAAAGATGCCGCTGTTCCCAGCGGCGAATTGCATTATTTGTTTAAGATTCTTGCCAGTAAATCTCTTTAACTTTTACCCTCTTAAAACGCATCCGATTAAATCCGCAGTATGCATTAAATCGTAGGTTTGAGAGTCATCAAAGGCCGCGAAGACTTCACCAATCTTATCTGTGATGACGTACATATCTTCCGGTGTCTTTTCAATCCAACCTAACGCCAAAAGTTTAGCTAGTTTGCGTCTTACTGTTTCACGAGGAATGCCTGTCACATCAGAGATGGAGAGGGCATTGCACGGAAGCAATGGTTTCGGCTGATTTTCGTACTGCGGCTGATATCCTCTTCTCTCATCAAAGTGACGTTCTGTATTTCTAGAAGCAATTTCACCAAGAACCAGGCAGAGAGTTAAATCACCGTCATAAGCTTGATACATAGCTCTAAGTCTGCTGGTCATAAATCTAAGCATGAGAACGGACAGCAAGTCGCGGTGTTGAGCATAGACGGTTGGAGATACGCCGGCTGGAATATGCATTTGTGGGAGTTCCGTCGGAAACGCTGCTCTGTCCCTAGGTGTGCGATGAGTTCTTAACATTTCAGACTCCTTCTTATTGATTAAGTGTTTTTACTACGTTGAATTCATCATAAAGGGAATTCCCGAATTAAGCAAGAAGAAAAATAACATAAAAATACCGTAAATACGGTAGCATATAAGGAAAATATCTTATATTTAGTGTAAAAACAATTAGTTATGCACGCTAATGGGATTTTATTGATTTCATAATACGGGAAAATTTACCCCAAAATGGGACAATTACCCTCATGCCAATATTGGCTCT
The DNA here is from genome assembly GCF_902477955.1 of uncultured Turicimonas sp. Lineage (NCBI taxonomy): Bacteria > Pseudomonadati > Pseudomonadota > Betaproteobacteria > Burkholderiales > Sutterellaceae > Turicimonas > uncultured Turicimonas sp. The sequence goes on from NZ_CABSJB010000042.1 coordinate 6,489, forward strand.
TGTCGCTGCAGTTAAAAATTTTTTGAAAAAATCTAATTAAAAACAAGAAGATATAAAAAGCAATAAGGAATATACCTAGTTATTGTTAGATTTGTAAGAAAAAATAGAACAAATTAAATCACTTAGGAGGCGAATTGTCAACTAGGGGGAGAATTTGTTATCAGCTTTTCTTAGCTATTTACTCCCCTCTCTACTAATTTGGGAAACTATCCTCTTGATTATTAATCTTTCTTTTGGTTCGGAATTTTGTTAGTAATTTGTCTGAAAAAACGTATTTTTGCAATCAACAAAAAACCGGAGAATCATCTCCGGCTATCGAATTATTAATAATTTTTGGGTTTTAGCGTTCCTTCTGCCAGTTCTTTATATAAGGCATAGCGTTCCGGATCGATTTCATGACTTTCTACAGCTGCTTTAACAGCACATTGGGGTTCTTCCAGATGCCTGCAGTTTGTAAATCTGCAGTGTTCCACTCTATTTTTTATTTCTGGGAATCCTCTCATGATGTCATTCAATGTCAGGTGGGCCAAACCAAATTCTTGGAAACCCGGAGAATCAACGATAGCCCCGTCTTTACCAAATTGGAACCAACGGGTCGATGTAGTCGTTTGTTTTCCGAGGTTTAAGGCCTTGGAATATTCCTGAGTCTTTTGTTCCGCATCCTTTACCAATAAATTTAGAATTGTGGATTTGCCCATACCTGATTGGCCGATGAGAAGAGTGATGCGATGTTCGAATAACGGGATGAGCTTTTCTTCCGTTTCTTTTGGATGTGCAGTAGCAGAGACTTCAACAATTGAGCATCCCAATTCTTTCAGTTGTTCAATAAACGGGCGAACTTGGTTGTCGTCCTCGATGATATCGGTTTTGTTACGAATAATCAGCATAGGAATATCCGCTGTTTCCGCCGCAAGGATGGCCTTCCAAATAAATCTAGGGTTATACGTCGGCCTGGTGGCAAAAACTAAAGCTACCTGGTCTATATTGGCAGCTAAAGGCTTTGTTCTGAATTCATCGCTGCGATATAAAAGAGATTTCCTTTCTTCCACTGATTCAATAGCAACTTGCTCATCTGAAGATTGTTTGCATTTAACCAAGTCTCCCACGACCACATCTTTCTTTTTGCCGCGTCTGATAGCTTCATAGATTTTTCCGGTTTCATCTTCAACGAAACTATGTTTACCGTGAGTGGCAATGACTCGGGCCACAAAATCTTTACTGTTGCTCATTTTTAACTATCTTCTCGATTGCGTTAATTCTGGTTGATGCGTCCGGATGGGAGCTATAAAAAGCAGAATAAACAGGATCCGGCGTTAAAGTTGAAGCATTATCACTGAATAGCTTAACTAGGGCTGTAATCAAGCTTCTGCCGTTAGCATTTTCAACTGCAAATCTATCAGCTTCGAACTCGTGCTTTCTAGAGGACAAACTAGCAAGAGGAGTGAAGGGGAAGGTGAAAACGGGTAGAACTAAAGAGAAAAGAATAAGAGCTACCCCGTGGCTGGTTCCATCATTTAATACAACCCCAAGCCCCTCGTAAAACCAGTCAGCTTCGGAGGCTAAGTCAAGCAAAGCAAATACAACAAAAGCAAGAGCAAAAGAAACGGCCATCATTTTGTAGATGTGTTTTAGCTTGTAATGTCCTAATTCATGGGCAAGTACAGCCTCAATCTCATCTGGTGTAAGTTTCTTGATTAATGTGTCAAAAAAAACAATGCGTTTGTTTTTGCCGAATCCTGTCATATAGGCATTTCCTTTAGCATTTCTTTTTGAGGCATCCATTACGTAAAGCCCATTAGATTCGAAACCAACTTTCTGAAGAAGGGAATTGATCTTGTTATAGAGATCTCCTTCCGGAAGGTTCTCGAACTTATTGAATAAAGGCGCAATGAAATTTGGATAAATCCAAAGAACGGCAAAATTGAATGCAACATAAAAAGCCCAGGCCCATAGCCACCACAAACTTCCAGCCGCTTGCCAGAGCCAGAAGATTACGGCTAAAAGAGGCAATCCAAGAGCTATGCTGAGGAGGGTTGAAATACCTAAATCTTTAAAGAACTGAGATTTTTTCATGGTATTAAAGCCGTACTTTTCTTCAATCTTGAATTGGCTGATCCAAGAGAAAGGGAGATCCACTAAGGAAGAAATCAAGGCAAAAACGCCGACAATTAAAATTTGGGACCAGATTCCGTTTCCCAACCATGACGTAAAAAAGTCATAAATCAGTTGAATGAGACCGCCGAAAGTAGCAATGAGAAGAAAGAGTAAGGAAACCCATCTTTCTTTTTGAGAAAATCGAATGGTTTCAATGGAGTAATCGGCTGCTTTTTGATGTGCCTGGAGAGTTATTTTTTTTGAAAAAGCTTCAGGGACGGCTGATCGATGTCTAAGAATGCTGGCTATTTCTCTCTTATCCAGCCATAATTTCAAGCAAGTGTTGATCACTAGAAAAACAATAAAAAGAATAGAAAAATCAATTGCCACTGGAGTCTCTCTGGTAAATAAGGTCAGACAGAATAATACTTCATCGTATTCTCCATGACGCTGCTTCAGCTTTGATTTGAGTAAAGAATTCCACGGCTTAAGTTAGTACTGTGACAACGTAGTCTTTCTCAAGAACGGTTAGAATGTTTTCAATTTCGAAAACAAAGAATAGGACTTTAAAAATGTCAGGATTTATGCCCGAGATTCCGCGCTCACCACTCTTTAATGAAGATAATCTCATTTGGATGGATTTGGAAATGACTGGGTTGGAACCGCAAGTCAACCGTATTTTAGAAATGGCAGCAGTTATTACGGATCCTCAATTGAATGTGATTGCAGAGGGGCCGGTTGTGGTAATTCATCAAACACCGCAAGTGTTAAACGCAATGGACTCTTGGAATACAAGTCATCATACAAAATCTGGTTTAGTCCGGAAATCTCTTGAAAGCGAAATTGATGAGGCACAGGCGGCAGACATTTACTATCGCTTCTTCTCTCAGTATGTTTCTCCTAGGAAGAGCCCGCTATGCGGCAATTCCATCGGGCAAGACAGAAGATTCATGGCGCGTTGGATGCCGAATCTCGAGCAGTTTTTCCATTATCGAAATATTGACGTTTCTTCAATTAAGGAGTGTGTTAGAAGATGGGCTCCTGAAGTCATGAGGAAGTATGTAAAGACCTCAAAGCATGAGGCCCTTTCAGATATCTATGATTCGATTGAGGAGATGAAGTTCTATAGAAAAGAGATTATGAAGATTTAGTGTTCTTTTCAATTCTTTCTATTGGTCTTATTTGTTTGGATAAGACCATTATTTTTGGAGCATAAAGCTTTTAAAATGGCTATTGCACATCAAGAAAAGCCTTCCAAGAAGAGAAGTCATGAAAAAAGATCCCAAAGATAATTCAACCGGTTTTGTTTATATTTTGACGAATCCAGCATTTCGAGAAGATTGGATCAAAATAGGAAGAAGCTCTCGGAGAGTTGATGTCCGATCGAAGGAACTTGATAATACTGCGGTGCCTTTGCCATTTCAAATCTTTGCGACACTTCAGACATCTAAATACATTGAGGTGGAAAAACTCATTCATTCAATGATCGACGGCCTTACGAGCCTGAGGATTAGAACAAATCGTGAATTTTTTAATATAAAGCCAGAAGTTGCACTAGGTTTCTTTCATAAGGTAGCTGAAACAATTGATGACGCAGTCGTCAAGCAATATAAGGATAATCTGCCGATAGGAAATGAGAATCGTGATGACGGACAAGAGGAACAAAAAAAAGGTCATCGTCGTTCAAGGTTCAAATTCAGTATGGTAGGAATTATGCCTGGGGAATGGGTAGTATTCGAGCCAACGAAAAAAAGAGTAAAGGTTGTTGACGATAGCAAAGTAAGGTTTGAAGGCAAAGAATATACCTTATCTAGATTCGCATCCGAATTTATGCCTAAAGAAGCTCAAAATTCTTCTGGAGTTTATCAAGGGACGAGATATTTTTCTTATAGAGGGAAAAACCTGGTTGAACTTAGGCTTGGCATGCAGGAGAAGAATGAATCTCAGCAGATAAATGTTATTGACGAAATTGGCACAAAACCTGAAGTTATTCATCCTTCCAAACAATCCATTGATCTAGACGCAAAAGAAATTGCAAAGCAGCAATCAAGAAAGCCGCCTTTTAAATTCAGTATGGTAGGCATCGCACGAGGCGAAAGTGTGCTTTTTGACCCTTTACAATTGTCTGTAAAAGTGGTCAGCGATAAAGAAGTGTCTTTTGAGGGAATCAACTACACATTATCAGGCTTTGCTGCTAAGTTTATGCCGAAGGAATTTCAAATTCATTCTGAGCAATACCAGGGACCAAGATATTTTTCTTACCAAGGAAAAAAGTTGCACGCTCTAAGAATGGAGAAAGAAAACGTTTTTTCATCTGTTGGCAGTAGCTTCTCAGAGCCAAAACCAAATGCAAAACCAGAGGTTTATCCGGGAAAGAGTGACGCCACAAAGCGTAGAGAAAAAAACTAGAGGAGAGCTCCGTTTCGTTTCAGTTTAGTGGGCATTTCACCTGGAGAGCATTTAGTCTTTGTTCCGACCGGTGTTGTGGTTGAGGTGATAAGTGATACTCATGTCAGATACGAGGAAAGAGACTACACCCTCTCAGGTTTTACTAATGAATTTATGCCGAAAGAATCGCAATTTCCGTCGAAGGCGTATCGAGGACCTAAATTCTTTACTTACCGCGGAAAGAATTTAGTTGACTTGAGAATTGAAAAAGAACGAGAGGGGGAGCATTGAGTCACAGAAGAAAGGCACTTCTACATATTGAATCCTCGTAGAAGTGCCTTGATGAATAGCAGAATTATTTAGCCTTTGGCTGGGTATTCAGCAATGTGATCAAGGATGAAGTATCCCAGCGTCCGCCTCCGCGGTTCTGAATCTCAGCATAGAATTGATCAACCAAAGCGGTAACCGGAAGAACTGCTCCGGTTTTATTTGCTTGTGCGAGACAAAGACCTAAGTCCTTGCGCATCCAATCAACGGCAAAACCAAAATCAAATTGATTCAAGTCCATTGTGATGCCGCGATTAGCCATCTGCCAGCTTCCGGCTGCGCCTTTCTCCAGTACTCCCAGAACTAACGGCATATCTAAGCCGGCTGTCTTACCGAAAGCAATCGCTTCAGACAACCCTTGAACGATGCCTGCAATACAAATCTGATTGCACATCTTTGCAAGCTGTCCGGAACCGGAAGGCCCGATTCGTTTGATTGAGCATGCGAAAGCATTGGCAACAGGGATACATTGATTGATGACGTCCTCATCGCCGCCGCACATCACGGTTAAAACACCGTTTTCTGCACCGGCTTGCCCTCCGGAAACCGGGGCGTCAACAAAGTTAAGACCGAGTTCTTTGGCCTTGGCATAGAGTTCTTGTGCAACAGTGGCAGAGTCAGTGGTGTCATCCCACAAAACTGCACCTTTTTTCATGCCAGCAAACGCTCCGTTTTCGCCCAACACTACGCTTCTCAAGTCATCATCATTGCCGACGCATACGAAGACAATGTCGCAGTCTTGAGCAGCTTCTTTTGGGGTTAGGGCCATTTTGCCGCCAAATTCTTCAACCCACTTCACCGCCTTAGAAGTGGTGCGGTTATATACCGTTACTTCGTTACCGGCTTTGGCAAGATGGCCTGCCATCGGGTAGCCCATCACGCCTAAGCCGATAAAGGCGGCTTTGATCCCTGTTTTATTTTGATCTGCCATTATTTGCGACCTCTTTCTTTGGTAACTAAAGTGGCAATAGTAACAACCTTTCTAGCTACTGCGGAAGTCGGGTCAACAATTGCAACTTTTTTACCATCGATATCAAAGTTGTCGTCTTCATCCAAAATGAGCGGAAGTTCGGTGCATCCTAAAATCAAAACGGTAGCAGCCTTGTCCTTAACTAAGTGTTTAGCTGCTTCTAAAAGCTGATCGCGGCAGACGCCGGTTGTATATCCTGCCTTAACGCCTTTTTCGCCGTAAATGGCTTCCATGACGTATTTTTGATATTCCGGATCCGGACGTACACATTTCAAGCCCATTTCATCGGCTTTCTTGCTGTAAATTCCGGTTTCGCAGGTTCCGTCAGTGGCCATCAAACCGATAACGGCTTTTTCGCCGAATTTCTTCTTGATTTCTTCCAGCGTTGTTCTCTGCATGTTAATGATTGGAACATCAAGGTGAGGAACAATTGTTTCAATGTATGCGTGAGCAGTATTGCACGGGAACACGATGGCATCGACCTGGTCGGCTTCTAACTTCTTGCAGCAGGAATAAAGAGAAAGAGTTGGGTCAATTCCGCCGTGAAGCAAGTATTTTGTGCGATCAGGAATCTGCGGGTTCTGCTCAATAACGACTTTAAAGTGATCCTGGTCTATTTTTGCCGGAGTCGCACGAGTAATCTTGTCATAAAGGTCAACGGTGGCAGCCGGTCCCATACCGCCGACAATACCGAGTTTAAAGGGCTTAGGAAGCGGTTCCCATTTCTTGGTGCAAAGATAGTGGGCGTAGGCTCCGACAATATCAATCAAACGGAAACCGGCAGCATTTAATGCATCTGCATATTCAACTTGACCGGTGCAGGACGGCAGAATGAGTTCTGCGCCTTTTTCCTGCAGACTCTGACAGCCTTTTCTTAAGATGGACAGTGCTTCTTCTTTTTGTTCTTCACTAAGATTCTTGTCAAAGAATTTGAGCTCATATTCTTTCAGCATTTTTTGAGCATTTTCTTCGGCAACAACCCATTCAACTTTGGCAATACCTTCGAAAGAGTGTTTAACAGCTTCAAATTTTGGCTCAGAGGCTAAGCCAAGATAACCGAGTTTGAGTCCTTCTTTATTTTTAAGAGACTCAGCTACGGCTTTGCCAATATTGGCAATCGGAGTTGTAAATTCAACTTGGAGCTCGCTCAAGAAGGTGAGGGCCTGGAAATTGGGAAGGGCAACAACTTTGACGCCTCGATCGGCAAAGTATTGAACTTCATCATAGACTCTGCACTTCCTGTCGCCTTCTTTTACTAGCTTTGATGCATCGGCAGGAGGGCATTCCCATTTCAAACGAACAGATTCAACCTGAGGCTTTTCATTTCCTTCTGTAGGTTCATTATGAATAGCAGCGGTAAGTTTTTCAACGAAGAAAGAGGGGCAGATGGCGCCGGAAATGGCAATAATGTTATGCAGGTCAGACATGATTGTAAATACTCTCAAAAGTCGTAAACAAGTTTTAAGAGTATAAAACGACAAAGCCCGCTTGGCAGCGGACTTTTGCTCTTGACTATTTCGATTTTTACATTATTTTTTTGCCTGTTTCGGTTTTTCAATCTCTCCATCGAGGATTTCGTCATCCATCGAGTTGCTGTCGTTAATTGAATTTTGAGACAGCTTATCCAGAATCTTCTCAGTTTCCTCAGTGGGTTGATTTTGAGCGTTAACGGAAGCTGAGATGGAGAGCCAAGTCTTACTCATCGCAATCCCAACGGCAATTACAACCGGGCCAAGAATAATTCCCATAAAGCCAAATGCGATGATTCCGCCGAAAACGCCCAAGTAGATTAAAGACAGTGGGAGAGAAGCGCCTTTGGAGATCAGCAGAGGTTTCAAGAAGTTATCAACACTGGAAACAGCAAGCGAACCCCACAAAACGAGGAACACCGCCATTCCAACTTGACCTTGGTAATAAAGCCAAATCGCTGCCGGACCCCAAACTAACGGTGGTCCAATTGGGACGGCAGAAAGCACGAAGACCGCAACACCGAGAGTGACAGCGCCCGGCACTCCGGCTATTAAAAAGCCAATGAAAGCAACAATGCCTTGGCCGGCAGCGCTTCCAACGATTCCAAATACAACGCTTCTTGTTGTATTAACAATGATGTTTCTTACTTCTACAGCTAAGTTGCCGCTCATGCGCGTCAGTAGAGCAAGACTTTTGTCTGCAAGGTAGTCTCCGTCTCTATAGAAGAAGAAAATGATAAAAATCATCAGGAACAGTTGGAAAAGACCGTCGCCTAACATCACTGCGCCTTTAAGGAGTATTTTGCTGACAGGATCAAAGAGTTTTTGAGCTGTAGCTGCTAAATCTTCCCGATTGCCGATAAAACTGTCGAGCTGTCCGTAAAGCCAGTTTCCAACCCACGGAATATCTTTGATTTCATTTGGCAAAGAAAAGCCAGAGGCAATCCACTCTCTGACCATAGAAATTAAATTAGGTATCTGTTGGGCAGAAACAACAGAAAGGCCTGTAATCGGGATAACGATTAAAACGGTCAATAGAAAGACAAGAATGAAGCTGGCTAACAGGTTCCTGTTGCCGCACCGTTTTCTTATCATTTTAAAAAGAGGCCAGGAAACAATGGCAATCACAGCCGCAACTGAGATGGCCGTAGCAAAAGGCCAAACGACTAAAAAGCAGCCGATGGCAATAAAGAAACCGAACAGGACCCTGACGATTACATCGACTCTATCCTTGAATGAGAGGAAGCCAACCAGCTTCGGAAGGTTTGAGTTTTCTATTTTATTGTCAGCCATAGTGGACTCGTCTAATTTTTAAGGCCTCGGGCATTTAGTGTTCCTGAATTTGAGGGAGCTCTTTCATCGAACAGCAAGGAGTTCTTCCTTATTTATGTAAAAACGCTGTTCCCCAAATATACATGGATTCCAAAATCGGACGTAAAGATTCACCTAATTCGGTCAAAGAATACTCTACTTTTGGCGGGACGACAGCGTAAACCTTACGGCTTAGAAGGCCGTCCTCCTCCAATTCTCGCAGCTGCTTAGTGAGCATTCTGGGAGTAGCTGCGGTGACTTCCCTCTGAAGATCCGAAAAACGAAGAGTCTTTCCAACCAGGTTCCACAGAATAAGCGCTTTGTATTTTCCTCCGATGAGATCCAGAGTTTTCTCTACCGGACAGCAGTTCTGAGGCTTATTTTGATTTGAGCATTCTTTTGCCATTAAAACGTCCTAAGTATATTTTTGGATACTATATTCCTTTCTTGGTAGTTCTTGCTAGTTTGAAAGTATTGAATAAAATGTTCTTGCAAATAAAGGAATAGAAATGAAAGAACATTTTGATGTCACGGGAATGAGCTGTTCCGCATGCTCTGCCAGAGTGGAAAAGGCCGTTAAAGAACTAAATGGAATTGATGACGTAAATGTTAATCTCTTAAAAAATTCCATGGTGGTTGATTTTGATCCGACCAAAACAGGCACAGACCAAATCGAAAAGGCTGTGAAAAAAGCAGGATATTCCGCAACCGCTAAATCTGAAGAAAGAGGCAAAGGAACAGCAGCTCCTTCTAAACCTCATGAAGACGTCCAGGCAGAAGAACTCAAGAGCATGGAAACACGTCTTTGGGTTTCTATCGTATTCAGCGTCCCTTTGATGTACATTGCTATGGCTCCGATGGTTGGATTGCCAAATCCTTCTTTCTTAAGCGGACATCAGAACGCTGCCGTCAATGCATTAACCCAGTTTCTCTTAACTATTCCTGTCGTTTTTATTAACTTCAAATTCTTCAATATCGGATTCCGTTCGTTGTTTGCACGAGCTCCTAATATGGATTCTCTTGTAGCCATCGGTTCTGCTGCTTCCGTTTTTTTCGGATTGTTTGCGCTTTATATGATGCTTATAGGCTTGTCAGCAGGCAATCAAGAACTCGTTGCCAAGTATGCACATAATCTCTATTTTGATTCCGCCGCAATGATTCTTACACTGATTACCGTAGGTAAGTATTTTGAAGCAAGAGCAAAAAAGAGAACTACTAATGCTATTTCCAAACTATTGGAATTAGTTCCGGATACTGCGGTCGTTCAAAGAGACGGAAAAGACATCGAAGTGTCCGTAGATGAAATCCGCCCGGGTGAAATTGTTGTTTTGAAAACCGGACAAAGAATTCCGGTCGACGGAGTTGTCAAAGAAGGAACCGGCTCGGTGGATGAATCTTCATTGACAGGAGAAAGTCTTCCGGTGGAGAAGGAAACGGGCTCAGTTCTATCCGGAGGAACCTTGGTCACGCAAGGGCATTTTCTGATGCAAGTAACAAAGGTCGGAGAAGATACGGCGTTGGCTCAAATTATTAAGCTGGTAGATGAAGCTACTTCCTCAAAAGCTCCTGTGGCGAGACTGGCTGATAAAGTTTCGGGAATTTTCGTCCCAACGGTAATTGCGCTTGCTATTATTGCTTCAGTGACCTGGATGCTTTTAGGATATTCTTGGGAATTTGCTCTCATGATTGGAGTATCCGTTCTCGTGATTTCTTGTCCTTGTGCGTTGGGGTTAGCTACACCGACAGCGATCATGGTTGGAAGCGGAAAAGGGGCTGAGCAGGGAATCTTATTCAAGTCAGCTGAGGCGATTGAAAGCAGTGAAAAAGTTAATGCTGTTGTTTTAGATAAGACGGGTACGGTGACTGAAGGGAAACCATCCGTGACCGATATCGTGTTATTTAACGGCCAAACTCTGGATGAATTACTTCAAAAAGTTTATGCCGTAGAGAGTAAGTCCGAACATCCTTTAGCCAACGCTATCTCCAACTATTGCGCTGAAGTTCAAATCTCTCTTTCTCCGTCGTCAGATTTTAAACAAGTGTCCGGAAGTGTTTCCGGTACAGTCGGAAATGAGAAAGTTGAAATCGGGAATCTTAAGGCTCTAAGCATCCAAAATAGTCAGATAACCGAACAAGCATTGTCATTGGCAAGGCAAGGAAAAACTCCGCTTATAGTCAAGATTAACGGTACACCGAAAGGAATTATTGCAGTTGCCGATCCAATCAAGCCTGACAGCAAAATTGCTATAGAGGCTATGAAAAAAGCAGGTCAAGAAGTTTGGATGGTTACCGGTGACAATGAGGTAACGGCCAAAGCAGTTGCTTCTAAAGTCGGCATTGATCATATTGAAAGCGGTGTTTTGCCTTCCGATAAAGAAAAAATTGTCCGCAGACTGCAGGGCGAAGGCAAAAGAGTCATTATGGTCGGCGACGGAATCAACGATGCTCCTGCATTGGCTCGAGCAGATGTTGGGATTGCTATTGGAGCCGGTACCGATGTGGCTATTGAATCTGCCGATATCGTATTAATGAAAAATCGTCTGACAGACGTTGTTAATGCAGAAAACTTATCTCATTCAACGATGAACAACATCAGACAGAATTTGTTCTGGGCCTTCTTCTATAACATCATCGGTATTCCTGTTGCTGCAGGCGTGTTCTATCCTGTGCTTGGCTGGACGTTAAGTCCAATGATTGCGGCGGCTGCCATGAGCATGAGTTCAGTTAGTGTCGTAAGTAATGCTTTACGTTTAAGAGGCTGGAAGCCGAAGTTAGTTTTTAACCAAGAACAAAGAAAAGCAAGCAGCGCGAACGCTGCAGTGATTTCTGTTACGCTCAAGCAAGAAACAGCTTCTGTAGCTTTGCATTCCGCTTCACATACAAAAGCTGTGTTAATTGAAGGAATGATGTGTTCTCACTGCAGTTCTGCAGTAGAAAAAGGACTTTCTAAACTTCCGGGAGTTCAAAGCGTAAAAGTTGATCTAAAGGATCAGTTGGCAACGATTGTTTTTAACGGAGAACTGAGCGATGAGACGATTAAATCCACTGTTGAGAAGCTGGGATACCAAGTTGTGAAGATTGAAGATCTTGCCGTTCCTGAAAAGCCTGAAGTTTTGTCAAGAACGCAGGCTCAGGAAAAGAGCGGCCTAATTGCAAAGCCTGTGCTTCATACAAAGAAAGTTGTTATTGAAGGAATGATGTGTTCTCACTGCAGTTCTGCGGTAGAGAAAGGACTTTCAAAACTTCCGGGAGTTCAGAGCGTAAAAGTGGATCTTGAGAATAAGCTGGCAACCATTTGCTTTGACGGAGAACTAAGCGATAAGACAATTAAATCGACCGTTGAGAAGCTGGGATATGCAGTTGAGAAAATAGAAGAATAATCAAGAAAAACGGGCTGACGATTTACTTCGAATCCTCCCGTTTTTCTTTTCGAAAGGTCTGTTGAAAAGTGACAGAACTAATTATTCAGGCATTTACAACCTGATTATTAAGTTTTCCATGCCTTGAAAAGCTAAATGCGCAGCGGTTTAGAGTTTGGGGAAGAGACCTTCTTCCTTAGGTTTCAAGCCTTTCAATAAATAAGTGCCTTGAGTCCCTTGACGACCGAGTACGGAAATTTGGGACAAGTTCTTACCATTGCTCGTTACAAAGGTAATGGCTCTCATTTTTTTGTTGGCCGACACATAAGTAAAGCGATAGCTATTTTGTCCCGGGATTTGGACTGGACCAGCAATTATTCTCATTCCTTGCTGTTTGTAGCTCTGTGCCATTTTATCGGCAGCATCTTTAGCAGCAACGTCGGACGGCATAACAGTGATTAGAACGCCTTCTCCAAACTTCTGACTTGCAAATAAAGTGGCGTCTCCGCCTGCCGGTACATTGACATCTTTAACTTTTTGAGCCATCCAATCATTGGTAAGCGGCAGGTCATAATATTTTGATTGGAAGTCTGCTGAAAAGGCAGGCGAAGCAAGAAGACCGCTCACCAAGATGATGCCGGCGGTCATGGTGAAATTTCTGCGAAGCATATTTTTCTCCTTGGAATGTTTTAACTTCGGGAGCCATTCTACCTCTGGCTAGCTAAAGCTGGTCTCCTTAGAGTGCTCCTAAGAGTTTTTACCGAGCGAAAACGGTTCAACACTCAACGAGAAGTTGGGTGGGAGAACCGGGAGGCTGTGAGATAATTAATAATTAAGATCAATCAACAATAGAATCAATTCCTAAATTGAAGAGAATCCTCCTTTTGACTGCCTTTTGCTGCACTGCCGTGTTCGCCTCTTCTGAGGATAAGCCTGTAGTTGTAGCTATCAATTCAGCAGTCAATCCGCTGCTGACCAAAGAGTTCGTAGCCCAAACAATTGATACTCTGAGAAAGGCAGTTGCTCCCAGACCATTGGAAGTGAAGTTTTTGGAGCTTCCTCAATTGGAGCAGGATGTTAAAAACAGAAAAGCTGATTTATTTCTTGTTACCAGCAACTTTATTAAAAAGTTTCAGACGGAAGGAGCTAAAGATTTAACTGTTGCGGCCTCGCCTTTTTCGAAAGATCCTAATAGGAGTGAGGCTTCCTTATTTATCGTAAAGGCCGACAGAGATGATTTAAAGGAAATTTCAGATCTGAAAGGAGCCCGAGTTTCAGCAGGTCGTCCAACAGCTTTCGGCATGTACATTGCCGGAATGGGAGAGATTGCCAGAGAAGGTTTTAATCCGAATACTTTCTTCTCTGTCTCTCGTTTCCATGGCCTGGATAGAGACAACATCATTGGTGATGTATTAAATGGAGACTCTGATGTCGGAATATTGCGCATATGTTATTTGGAGGATGCAATTAACCGCAAGGTTTTGAAGGAGACGGACGTTAAGTTCATCAATCTTATTGAGGACGGAAAGCACGTTTGTAAACGCTCGACGGCTTTATATCCGAATTGGACGCTTGCTTCGATGCCTTCTCTAGACGCAGGTTTGACAAGCAAAATTACGGTTGCTTTAATCAACCAGCCGCGTACAAAATTAGGAAATTATTGGCAGGTTGGAAGTGATTTCAGCGAGCTCGATAAACTCCAAGAACTTCTTAAAATCGGAACCTATGAGAAGGTCACAAAACTTTCAATCAGACGCTTTTTGTTAGATAACGTTCAGTACTTCTTTTTTGCATTTTGCATTCTCGGAATGCTCCTTTCCTATTCTTTCTTTTTATCTCGAGCGGTAGAAAAAAGAACCAAACAATTGAAAGAAGCTTTACTGAGAGAAAAAATTTCAAATCAGGAAACAAAAACGGCACAAGAAAGAATGATGGCTCTGCAAAGAGCGGGAGTCGTTGGCCAGGTTTCCGGGCTACTGGCTCATGAATTGAATCAACCTTTGGGTTCATTAAATCTCTATGCAAGAAGTTTGATTCGAGCTGCCGATCTTCAAAAATTAACCAATGAGAAACTGATTGAGGTTCTGGAAGCAATTCGAAAAGAGGCGATTAAAGCCAGTGAAATTGTGCAGCGAGTAAGAAGTTATGCAAAGGGCGAAAAATCTGAGAGGGAGGATATTTCTCTTGCAGAATTTTCTAGACAAGTTTTAAGCGACTACTCCAAGCATTCCTCCTCAACAATTAATCCAAAGCTTGAGGTTTTTGCCGACCCTCTTATCAGTGCTAACCGTTTGGAAATCGAACTAGTCTTAATCAACCTGGTAAGAAACGCTCAGCAATCACTTAAGACGCTTGATGTTAATCATCCTTTTATAGAAGTTTGCGTTGGAGAGGAGCAGGGCGAAGCCGTTTTGATCGTTCAAGATAACGGGGATATCTCCGATGAAAAAATAAAGAATTTATCTGAGCCTATGAGTTCGGCTAAAAAAGAGGGATTGGGGCTTGGTTTAGCGATTGTGAAAGCTATCGTTGAAAATCATGCCGGAGGCATTAGCTTTCAAAAATCAGAATTGGGAGGACTAAAGGTAATGGTTAGGATTCCAATTCTCAAGACAGACAATAAAAATGAAGAAAAATAAAATTGACCCACTAATTCGAATAGTTGACGATGAAGCATCAATGAGACGTGCTTTAACAATCCTCCTAGAGATGGAAGGTTGGAAGGTCACGTGTTTTAGCTCAGCCAAGGAATTTTTAACCGAAGATGCTCCTTCAGTTCCGGGATGCGTCATTTTAGATGTCAGCATGCCGGAGATGACAGGTCTGCAGCTTCATTCTCTTTTAGTTGAAAGAGGTTATGAGTGCCCGATCATTTTCTTAACCGGCCATGGAGATATCGAAATGGCTGTTGACTCGATGAAAAAAGGTGCCGTTGATTTTCTTCAAAAACCTATCAACGAAGAAAAACTGCTTTCAGCTATAGCTAAAGCCATTGATTGGGATTTGTCACATAGAGGTTGGACAGTTTCTCAAGAAGAGGAAATGGCCAGATACGAGTCGCTAAGCAAAAGAGAAAAAGAAGTCATCGGTTTTGTCGCCAAAGGACTTATTAATAAAGAAATTGCTCAGCGTCTTGGATTATCAGAAAGAACTATTGAGGTTCATAGGCTTTCAGCCACAAAGAAATTAAAGCTTAATGCCCCGGCGGATATTGCGACATTAATTTCCCATTTGGAACAAGTTTGACATCCTCCTCTTCGTGAACGAAGAGGATTCCCTACCACCACTACAACAGCCGTAGCCTATTGTTG
>NZ_CABSJB010000043.1:0-20963 GCF_902477955.1 uncultured Turicimonas sp.
CTAACTCTCGGGCTTTGGCCCAAAGTTTATTTCTCTTCTGGCCTTTATCTTTGCAATAGTCTGAAAACCGGGTAAGTTTCTCTCCGAACTTTTGACCGACAAACGCTCCGTTGCTTAAAGCTGCGACTTCCGTATAACCGGTATCCAAGCCTACAATCTCTCCTTCAGTCCTTTCCGGTTTGCATAAAGCCTCACGGCAGACTCTCAGTTCGTAAACGTCAAGTTTTTTAATGAGCTGAATGGTTCCTCTGAGCGCCCCTTTGCCTAGGATACGCAATGCAATCGGCGGCCGCTTCTTAGCCCCATCTGCATAGGACGTCAGCCTTAACTCATTCCGGTCTTTAGAGTTTAGTCGCCAGCAACCGCTGTCAAAATCTGCTCTGTTGGAAGTAAGACGGCAATGAGGAAGCCTTATCTTTCTGCGGACTTTCTTGATTGCGCAATAGACCCGTTTGGCAACGGCATACCTTTTAACATTTTCAATGTCTTTCTTCAGCTTCTCAAAGGCTAAGAGCCGCTTCTGGTATCTTTCTTCTGCATCCGTTTCTTTTGGATTGAGCTTAGGAGGCTGAGGATATGGAACTTTTCCTTGAGAAGCCATATAAAACTGCTGCTCAGTCTCTCTTAGAATCCAATTGATATAGATGAGTGTTTTAGGCTCGTTGGAATATCGGCCGAAAAATCTTCCCCATTGTCTTTTTAATTCTGCTTTTACAGTCTGCCAATAAGTTCGAAGTCCTTGGCTGGCCTCGTCTAAGCACAGTTTCCAATGACGGGCCTGCAGGTGAGGTCCTTCTGAGCTCTGCTGAGAACGCAAAAACTTCAAAAGTTCTGCTTGAGCTCGTTTCCCTTGCGCTTTGAGCTCTTCAAGCAAAGTTTCGAACTTCGGCTGCGGAAGATTTAGGCAATAAACAATTTCATCTCTAAAGGCGCGCCAGTTCCAAACTTTTTGTCTGAGCTCGTGAGTGCAGAAAGCCATTTGGAACTTCTGCAATGTTCTACCGTAAAGCTCACATAACAAATCCAACTCCGCCTGAGTCTCAGGAGGAATCGGTGCGAACAATCGCGTTACTGTTAATGGTAAAGAATTTACGGTCTTCATCCCCCCACTTTACACGAACCAGGGGGTTCTTGTCGGTAAGGAATTCATCTAATTGCCAGTCGGCACAGAATTCGGTTGCGTTTGTTCTAGAGCCCGTCGATTCTTCCAGCTTCTTTTGCCATAAAGACGAGCCGAGAACACAGTCATCAGCGTAATTACATCCTTAACCAGTTCCGTTTCAAAGGCTTCGCCTTCCGGGTCATCAAGAATCCTAACAGATACATTAAATTGCTTGCACCAGTTAAAAACGAGTTCTTTCCCGAAAGGCAAAAGACGATCTGCATACGTCAAAGTAAGAGAGCTCACAGTACCGCTCCAGATAGCCTCCAAAAGCTTCTTCAATCCCGGCTTTTTGCAGTTTAATCCGGAGCCGAGATCAGAGATAACTTCATCGCAGCCACTGTCTTTAAGGCGTTGAATTTGGGACTGAAGGTCAGATTTTTGATCGTGGCTGGAGACTCGGGCATATCCGATACTGCGGCGTTCCTCCTTTTTTATTAAATGAGAGAAAGAGCAAGAAGCAAAACGACGATGGTTCCCGACAGTTCGGAGAGTCTCAGTCCGTTTACCGGAACGGCACCAGCGGCGGATGGTTGCTGAGGTAACACCTAATTTAGCTGCTAATTCTCCTACCGAAAGGAGAGAAAAATCTAGACGCTTCTTCTGAAAAGGTGGGTATTGTCCTTGTTTGTACAAGATTACACAACAATTTCGTGGCTAGTTTTTAACCCCTAATACCTTTTTCAGTTCCGCTACAACCTCTACGTCTGCGGGCAACCAATCGACTGTATCTAACTCTCTTTTGTCCAGCCATTTTGCCGCTTCATGTTCAGTGAGAACTATTTCTCCTGAAACAATCCTAGAAAGGAAGCAGTGCATTGTTAAATGAAAATTCGGATAGTCGTACTCAACTGTTGTAATAAGTTTTTCTGGCTCAATTTCAACTTCCAGCTCCTCACGAATTTCTCTAACGATAGCGGCTTCCGGAGACTCACCTTTTTCCATTTTTCCGCCCGGGAACTCCCAGCCGTCTTTAAAGTCACCATACCCACGTTGTGTCGCCAAAATTTTATGATCTTTGTGGATAATGGCTGCCACTACTTCTATTGTTTTCACTCTATTCCCCGCATAAATAATCGTATATATCGTTACGAACTGGTGTATCTAAAACATACTGAATTTCAAAGGCGTTTTCCATCTTAGAAGGATCTGCTCCACTTGGGACCTTTACTGGTTCAGGCATTCCCTCCGCCTTCATCTCCCCCAAGAAATAAAAGCTTTTTGCTTCGCTGTCATTTTTGTTTTTTCTAACAAACAAATAGATCTTATTCTCTTCATTTTCAGGAGATTGTTTATAAATCCGTTTTGCGTCATCTGAATCAACTGAGCGTTTTGTCTTTGAAAGGGCAATAAGGTTTTTCTCCGACTCGAATCTGTCTTCATAAGCAATGGCATCCTCAGCCTTGTGATAGTTGACAAAAACAGGCAAAGTCTTGGTTGTCTCATCGTACTTATACCCTCCAATATTTTGAGCCGGAGGATTCTTAGGCCAGTTCAGTAGACGGCACACATCTTCATAAGAATATTTCTCGTACAAACATAAGGAGGTGTCCTTGTATCTTTTACTAAACCTGTCCTCGTAACGTTGAGTCATGAAGTCTAATAAATCCTCCAAACAGTCTCTAAACCCAGGTCCGTTATTCTCTAGTTCTTCCTTTAGTTGATTGGATGCTCGGAAATCACCCGACTCTGTGCGCGTTACAAAAACAACGTCTCCGGCTCCTTTCTTTTCTATTTCATTTCTGAAAAAATTAGCAGATAGGTTATTGAAAACACTCTTTAAAAGAAGAGGAGAAGGATTAAGCTTCAATTCGTTTTGCAGAATGCTTTCAAAATCTTCTTTGAGTACCCCGTTTGGATTCTGCAACGCCAGCCTTAATAAAACACATTCCTCAATACGTTTGGCCGCGCCTAGTTTTGATGAGAGATATCGGATCATACTTTCAGCTCGCGGGGTTAGCCGAACTTGGTAGGAATCTTCATTTTCCTTTAGGAATCCATAGTAAGACCGGTATTTAGGATTCATAAAGAACTTTACCGGATCAATTCCATTGTGATCTTTGTACTCGGTCAGTCGTGGAATTCGTCCCAATTTATTCTTCAGAATTCGATACGACTCTTTCAGCAAAGCCGCATCGTTGGTTCTTGCTGTGTCGATTGAATCTAGTATGCGTTGCTTTACGACTGTCTGAAATTCTATCGTCGAGGCCCCGGGTATAGTTCGTGTTCCTAGACCTACTACTTTTCGCATGACATCTTTATCATAAGAATTGTCACCGGAAAGGGCTACAGGGATTAAGTAATTGTTTTGATAGTTAGCAATAAAATCGAGGACAACCAAAAACTCCTTATCCTCGGCTTTTCTTAGTCCCCTGCCCAACTGTTGAACGAAAATAATAGGGCTTTCTGTTGGTCTCAAAAAAATAACTTGATTGATTTCTGGGACATCAATACCTTCATTAAAGATATCTACAGAAAAAATATAATCTAGTCTCCCTTCCCCTTCTCCGTGAGATAGTTTTTCGACGCATTCTAGCCTCTTCTCCATTGAATCTTTTCCAGAGAGAGCGACCGTCTTAAACCCCTTCTTATTAAATTTCTCCGAAAAAGCCGCACATTCCTCAATAGTCCTGCAAAATACAAGTCCTTTGACCCGATCTCCAGCATGTCCATAAACTTCAGCTTGTTTAATAACGTGATCTACTCTCTGGTCAAATTCAACACAACTAAAATCTTTCAATTTATCGGACTTCAGTGAGTCAATTTCCAGATCTGCAATACCGTAGTATCGGAAGGGTACCAACAGATCTTCCTCTAAGGCACCCTGCAGTCGGATTTCGTAAGCAATGTTATTGTCGAAAATCTTATAGATATCTTTTCCGTCCGGCCTGTCCGGGCTTGCAGTCATTCCAAGCCAGAAATCTGGCTGTAAATGAGCCATAATTTTGGAGTAACTATCAGCGCCTGCTCGATGAACCTCATCGATAACAACTAAATCAAATTTCTTCGGATTAATTCCCTCCAACACTTCGGCTTTGGATAGGGTCTGCATAGTTCCGAAAACTAAATCTTTGTCTATTTCAAAGGAATGACCTGAGACCAAGCCATACGATAGATTCTTTGTTCCAATTACCCGCTCAAAGCTTTTCTTTGCTTGAATTGCAATCTGCTCTCGGTGAACAATGAATAGAATTTTTTTAGGCGCTTTCAGAACTTTCGAACTTTCATCTTCCTTCTTTGTTCGCAAGTTCATGAGATGCCTAACTGCTAAAGCTGCTGCATAAGTCTTTCCTGTCCCCGTGGCTGAGATTAACAATGCCTTAGTTTGGCCAGATAGATAAAGCTCAGTCACATTCTTAATAAAGACCTTTTGCATAGAGTTTGGTTCTATCCGAATCGCCTTCACCGTCTCCTGTTGCGTCGCCACAATTCTATTTTGTTTGAATCTTTTCCTCGCAGCTCTCCACTCAACTTCGTAATCATCAATCACTTCTTTCAAAGGAAAACTATTCGGATGCTCCCATAGATACTCGAATTCCGTTTTAATTTTTTTGGGAAGCTGACCAGTTTTATGAGATACGAGCCTGATATTCCACTCGAAATTTGTGGTCAAAGCATTCTGTGTAAGGTTTGAACTGCCAATGATGAAACGACATTCATCACCCCGAGTGAACATAAAACCTTTCGTATGGAAGCCTACAGCATCTTCACAGCGGTAAAGTTTGATTTGAAGCTCCGGAAAATACTTTTCAATTTGCCTGAGTGCACGAGGATCAGTAAAGAGGTTATAGTCCGTGGTTAATAGCCTTCCTTTTACTTTATCTTTGCGCCCCTCCCCATACACATCATCCTTCAACGTTTGTTTCAGCAGGCTCAAACCTCCTTGGGTTATAAAAGCCACACTCATGTCAAAAGAGTCACAGTCCTTTAGCTCGTCCAATAACTCCGGCAATACTTTTATGTATTCACCTTTCTCTCCTACTGAATTACAGAGCAAATCTGCACGCAGATGAGGATCTGAGTCGGATACATTAGCGTCGATAAACGAGGTTAGTAAACTTCTTTCTAAAGATTTCTGTGTGTCTGTTATGGACTGCATATTGAAAAGAGACCGGATAGATCTTCTAAGTTTGTTCTTGTTTCCTCTTATAACTGAGAGGACACCGCTTGGATCTTATCAACCTATCCTGCCACAAAACAACTCTGGAAGGTATAACGCAAAATGAGTTAGAGGACTTAATTGAGCTTGAAGTTTCTGAAGAGCAACCATCCTTCTGGAAAGTCCTTAAATTCAATTCAAAAAACAGTCCCTATTCATTTCTCATTGAACTTGTAGAAGTTAGAAGTCTTTCTCTCAAGAAAGTCTGCACTGTCGGCTTTACTAGACCCACAGCAGTTCCGACACCAAGTGCGCTGATTAAGGTTCCTTCGCGCACACCTTGTAGTTCCGAAAAGAAATAGAAAGATAGTCCGACACTAAGGGCAACAAACAGCCAGTCAGCCGAAACCTTTACCTTTGCATAAGTAGAGTTAAAACGTTGGGCTAGAGCTAACATAAAGCCATCGGGCGCTGTCACCGAAACATTTGCCGTAAATTGAAAACACAACCCAATAGCCAAAATACAAATCCCAAGGCAAAGCGCCAAAATACGTTCGTAATATGCCGTCAAAGAAAAAGATGAATAGCAGAAGAGAGCGGCATCACAAAGGACGCCAAAGAATACGGCCGTCGGAAATTGCCATAAAGCTTTCAACTTAAAATCCGACTTCAAAATTACTTTCTGTAAAGCCAACAAAATAATTTGCTCTGCGGCAACACAGGTCCCGAAAGTAAACGGTAAATAAAGAGAAACTACGTAAGGTACCGACATGACCGGGCTGACGCCCAATTCACTTTTGACAATAAGTCCCACGCCAAAAGCTGCAATAGACAGTCCTAACAAAAACGCGACAAGTCTTTTTTGTGTATGCGCATCTAGCACGGAACTCCCCCTCTATTGCCATGTGAAATTTATTTGCCGGCTAGAAAGATTTTTGGTGAGGCTTCCAAATTCGCTGTTATTAAGAAGCTATGCGATTACGTTGCTCCGCATATCAAGCAAAATCTTTTCTTGATGCCCCAATTTCATATCAAAACAAGAACTGCCGTCACTAAAGGAACAAGACAATGAGTTTGGGACGGCAAGCCGAGACCTTCAATCTTTTCTATTTGGCTGAAAATATGCTAGGTACTTAGGCCGCCTAAGTCAATGAGAGAGAATCCTGAGTATCTTTCTCATTCACTTAATTCTTGTTGTAAAAGGCCAATCTTTCTTAATGCCGATAGCCTTGAGAATTAACCAATTTCTGTACTCTTTTCGTATCCGCCTTTCCCCATTCGGCAAAAATCTTCCGCAGCCAAATACAGCCTGCATCCTGATGCGCCCTCTCACCCCAAATTAAAGAATTCCAAATATTGGGTTCCGCAATTTCCGAAGGTAATGGTAAGAATTCCAGATCATTTGCCTTGACCGCAATTTCTGCTGCTCTATATCCGCAGATGGAAATCAAATCGGTCTTCTCAAGAGCCTCCCAAACGACATTAAATCGAGTCGTGGTTAGTCGCGTTCTTTCTCTAAATTTTTCGAATGGAAATATACTTTGATCGGGGCCAGGCCAATGATTATGACGTCCCGTAGAAATGCTGGCGCGGTCATACATCTGAAGATCGTATGTCTTTAATGGACGGCCTAGCCTAGATAGCGGATGACCTTTCCGAAATAGAACTACTCGCTCAATTGGGTACAGATCCAAATAATGGATATCAGGCGGTAAGCCAACCCGGGTCACAATAGCAAAATCCACATTCCCTGACAGAACTTGTTCAAATTCATTGTCGTGGTGAGCTAGGTGAATACTTGCGAATGGTGCCTGCTGAAGAAAAGTCGGAACAATTCCTCCGATAATTCTTGACACCTCAGCCATCATGCAGCTAATTCGAAAACATCTTCGACATTTCTCCGGTGAGAACCCTTCCGGATTAAGCCCTTGCATCCTTTCTAATATATCCTGAATAACGGGTTTGATTTTGGAAAAGTATTCCGTTGCCACCAATCCGTCTTTGACATTGAGGAAACAAGAGTCTCCTAGGATTTCTCGAATTCTCTTCAGCGTACGTGATGCCGTTGAAGGAGAAAGATTCATTGCCTCTCCGGCTTTTGTTATGCCGCCTGCCCGTTCAAGAGCCATTAAAAATTGAAGATCGCCAAGCGTCAGTTGTTCTAAGTTTTTCACGCCCATAAAAATCGCCTTTTGAGGTTAAAAAGGACTCGATTGCATTATTTGCATAGATATCTTTGCAGTATTTACATGATCATTTTACCACCCGTTACTTTTACAATGTCACTCAGAGGTTGAGAAAAAACCCAATCATTCCAAGGAGTTAACTATGTTAAGAAGACATTTCGTTTCTGTTGCTATTGCTTCCGCTTTTGCAACTACATTTTCACTTCCTGCTTTCGCTACACAATATTTAGAAACTGACCTGGTTATCGTCGGTGGTGGTCTCGCTGGTTTAGCAGCTGCTCAACATGCCGTTGACGTAGGCGTCAAACCAATCGTTCTTGAAAAAGAACCGGCTCTTGGCGGCGCAGGTAACTTCCCTGAAGGTTCTTTAGGTGTCGGCACTCGCTATCAAAAAGAACATGGCATCAAGACAACTGTTGACCAAGTTTTGACAGCTGCTTTGCAATTCCACCACTACAGAGCCGACCCACATGTCCTCCGCGTTTTGATTGAAGAATCCGGTAAAACAATTGACTGGGTCATGGACAAAGGCGCTGAAATGCGCGGTATCCGTACCATGTACTCTCCTGAAGAATCTTTGATGACATGGCACTTGTTCAAAGGCGGCGCAGCAGGAATCGTTCAGCGCTTCGCTAAGGAAGTCAGAGCAAAAGGCGGCACAATCCTGACAGAAACTCCTGTTAAGAAACTTCTTGTCGAAAACGGCAAAGTAGTAGGCGTTGAAGCAGTTGACGCCGAAGGCGATAAAGTTATCGTCAAGGCCAAGAAAGTTATCCTCGCAACAGGCGGCTTCGAATCCAACAAAGAAATGTTGGCTAAGTACGTTAACGATTCTTCCGCTCTCGGTATGTTTGAACCGGTATGGTACAGAGGCCCGGTTACCGACGGTAAGAACGGCGACGGCCGTACAGGCGACGGCATCCAGATGGCTCAGATGGTTGGCGCAGGTGTAAAAGGCATGCACGCTATCGCCGGTAACGCCCCTTACCTCCCTGACCTTCCTCCGATTAACCAATTCATGGGTGCGGACGAACTCAAACAAGGCCGCTGCGCACTTGCTCAGCCATGGCTTTGGGTTGACCAGCACGGCAACCGCTTCTTTAACGAATCCCGCGGCTCCGTCTTCGTAGACGTATATAACGCCATGACAACAGCCGGCGGTGTAATGTACAACATCATCGACCAGCAGAAATACGACCAATTGGTTAACAAGGGAGCTCTTCTTCCGTTCAACGCTATCGTTTTGGCCGGTGTTCCTCTGAAAGCTCTCCCGAAGACCTATGAAATCGGTCAGCAGAGAGGCTGGGCCTTCAAGGGTGACACCATCGAAGATTTGGCAACAAAGATCGGTGTTCCTCCGCAAAATCTCCGCGCCACAATGGAAAAAGTTAACGAATACGCTAAGGCCGGTAAAGATCCTGAATTCGGACGTCTGCCTGAACATTTGGCAACATTCGATATGCAGAAAGGTCCTTACTACGCTCTGAAAGGTATCCGTGCATTCTTCTTAACCCTCGGCGGCGTTACAGTTACTCCGAAGTTCGAAGCAACTAACCCGCAAGGCGACGTGATTGCTAACCTTTACGTAGTTGGCCAGGATATCGGCGGTCTGTATGACTCTTCTTATGACTTGAAGTGCGAAGGTTCTGCTTCTTCCTTCGCAATGACCAGCGGTCGCGTCGGTGCAGCCAACGCTATCCAAGCCATCAAAGAAGGTAAGTAACCTTAATCAACAATAGGAACCGGCCCTGAAAGGGCCGGTCATGAGAATCCCCATGAAATATCTGCCTTTTCTCATAGCTGGCCTTTTTTGCATGAGCTCCGCTGTATTGGCTGCTCCTTCACAATTCAAGCATCAAGCAAGAAATGTTAACTGCGAAGCTTGCCACAACACAGCCGCTCCGGTTTCAGCCGCTAAATCTAAGAGCTGCATGAAGTGCCACAATTACGAAGCTGTCGCAGCTAAGACAGCAAAGATGAATCCGAATCCTCATGATTCCCATGCCGGACAGCTCAGATGCACTTTATGTCACAAAGAACATTCTGAAAGCGTTGTCTACTGCAGAGAATGCCATAAGAACAAAGACGATCAAAGATTCAATTTCAAGACTCCTTGAGATTCTTGCATAGTTGAGCAGTAGATTGGGCCGAGCGAATTGTTCGGCCCTTTTTTTGCTTATTCTCTTAGGCCTTTTTAGCCTGCGTATTCGGATCGATATCCGGAACAAAGAGCAAGTAAAGTGCCGCGGCAATCGTGACACCGGACACAATCCAGAAGCCGGTTTGGAACTCTCCTAAATGATGCCCTAAAAAACCGAAGGCCATCGGAACGAAAATAGCACCTACAAAGGAGAAGAAATCCACACCGCCTGTAGCCTCAGCAACTTTTCCTTCCGGAGCTGCTTTGGCAACTTGTGCAAAGAATACACCGCTCCAGCCTAAGGAATTTATTCCCAGTATGAAGGAAATGGCTAACACAAGCCACTGAGCCCAGCCTGAAGTAACAAAGCTCAAAAGGATAGTGAATGCTCCCATCAAAATACCGCAATAGGCCAGAGCTTTCCGCGAAGAATGAAGCTTGTTGGCGGCTTGGCCCCAGAATAGTCTTCCCACAATAGCACCGAAGTTGCTCACAGCTAAGGCAATACCCCCGAAAACCAATGAGAACTTCATGTCTGACAGGAACACGACCATGTAGGCTAAAACCGACATCTGCAGGCCTTTGTAGATGATGCTGAGTACGGATAAACGCAGAAGCAAAGGAGTCTGCAGGACTAATTTCATACTGTCGGCTAAATGAGATAGAGTTATCGGCTCATCTTTGAATTGGTAACTGGCATCTTGGCTCTTGCGGATAGCCATGCTCCAAATAACGGTTATGGCGCACAATACAGCGACAAAAGACAGACCCACTCGCCATCCGTACCGAACGGTTAAAAATGGAATTACTAAACCGGATAAAGCCATTCCTACCGGACCTGCACATTGCTTGATGGAAAAGACGGTGTTGTACTGGCCTTTTTCCAACTGACGGCTCAGCATGGTGTTGATGGCCGGCATTAAAGGACCTTTAGCCAGGCCTAAAACAAAGGCGGAAAAGATGACGCAGACTTCCCATGGAACCATGCACAGAAGCAGGGAAATAATGGCAACTGTCAATGCAATCATACAAATATGGGCCGGACCGTAACGCCGGATGAAGTTTCCTCCGGTTAACGACGAAATGCACGCACCTACATACAAAAAGCCAATGTATAAGCCGGCAAAGGTGCTGTTTGCATTAAGAGACTTTGCAATCTCCGGTGCAATACTTGCCACTGCGGTACCCATCAAAGACGAGACCAGTTGGATACCCATGGCAGCTAAAAAAGCCTGAATTCCAAGTCTTGTTAGCCCAAGCATGTTTCCTCCGTATCATGGAAACCACTATAAATGGGCTGAGGGTTCTACCCCTCGATTTTTTAATCAATTCAGGCAGAAAAAACTCTTCGGGATTTCTCGGGCGAAGAGTTTTTCTGAAAATACAACTAATTAATTGAAGAATAGTAAAAGTGCGTGGTAATAGACGGGGGCTGCAAAGAACAGCATTTCAAGTCTGTCCAAAGTTCCTCTGGTAAGGAGCATAGTGTTATCCAAACGCTTTGCGCCGAGTGAACGCTTAACGGAGGACATCACCAAGCCTCCCAAGGTACCCGATACGATAATCAATAAAGACATCAGAGGGGCTTGCCAAGCTCTGAAAGGAGTCATCCAGAAAAGAGCAGACCCAATGGCTAATGCACCGATACTGCCAAGAATAATGCCCTTGTAAGTCTTATTCGGATTACTGAAACTCGGTCTTCCTCCGAAAATTGCTGAAGCCAGAATCTGGAACAGATCAGCAAAATATAAAACCATTAAAAAGTAAAGAAGAACAAACAATCCGCTCGAGTGATAGCGCTGTAAGTCAATTGAAGCGATAGCAGGGGCATGGCTGACGCAGAAAATACAGAGCATGATGCCCCATTGGACTTTGGCTACGCGCTCTAAGAAACGATCCGTATCTTTACTCAATACCATCACTACCGGCAGAGCTAAGAAGAGATAAACCGGAATAAAGAGCGTAAACAGGTTGTAGTAGTTCAGCCAGACCAAGATATATTGGACCGGAATAGCAACGTAGAACGCTAGGATAAGAATTGAATGATCGTGGCGCCGTGTTGGTGTCAGTGCGATAAACTCGCGCAAGGAAAAGAAAGAGGCAATAGCAAAAATAAAGACCAGAGCGCCTTGGCCGAGATAGACAGCAACGGCAAAAACAAAAATCAATCCCCAAGCGGCACGAATGCGAGAGTTGATAATTCGGTTTCTGTTAATGGCTAAATCCGTCGTGGACTTGGAAGAGAGCCACTGACCGATAAAAGTACCAATCGCTGTCAAAACCACTAAAACAGCTAAAATCGTGAAATAGGCTTCACTCGTTGAAAAACCCCATCTCATTTCATTCATTTTTTATAGCTCCCTAGCGAGTTTGATGATGGAGGCTCTAGCCTTTTCTAAGAATTCTTCTTTTCCTTCGTCTGGCGAATGCGGAAGCGGCGCCCCGAAACGCACTGAACACATGGTCGGAACCGGAAGAAGCGCACCTTTCGGCATCGATCGATGGAGGTTTTCGAGATAAACCGGAATTAACTCAACTTCCGGAAATTCTGTCATAAGTCTCCATAAACCGCTCTTAAAAGGTCCGGGGAGAGCTTGAGGCGTACGAGTTCCTTCCGGGAAAATAATCAGAGAACTGCCCTCTCGGAGCGCTTGTCTCATCGGATCCATCGGATCGGAATTCTCCGTCCTTTTTCTATCTACCAAAACCACATTCAGCTCGTCGACCGCAATTCTTTTGCGGATGCCAGACTGCCAGTAATCTTTTGCGGCTACCGGTCTTGTCTTGGTTCTAAGTTCTTTAGGAAGAGCGGACCAAATAACAATAGTATCCAAATGACTGGTGTGATTAGCAAAGTAAATCCTCTGCTTTCTTTCAGGTGCGCATCCTACCCACTGAGGATAGGCGCCGACCAATAGTTTGGTCATCCAAACCATTGGAGTCATGAATTGAAATAGATGCTTCAAGATTAAACTTCCTAAAACTTAGTTGTAAGTCGAATTATGCCTTTTTCTGCACGGAAATTGACTAAAAATGATTCAATACCATTATGGATCTTCAATTTTTTGGTGAACATTTGAACTATAGGTAGTTATTCGGATGTACTCAGTCCTATTAGGACTTTCCTTACCAGTCCTGATTCAAATTCAAATTGTTCTGAGTTTTTTGAAATTCTCAGTTATTTTGAGATAAATTACTCTTACACGTTATGGTGAGATAAATAATGTTTGCAGCTTCTTTCAATTTTTATTTCTTTTATTTTCCGGCCTCGGCGGGAGAATAGACTGCAACCTCCATAAGCACAAAATTCACAACCGCCGGCAAAAAACCGGCGGTTTAATTTTTTGGATTTCAATTTTTATAAAACATGAGGCAACCAATGAGCTACGCAACCGATGACCTTCGAATTAAAGAAATTAGAGAATTAACTCCGCCCTCCCATTTAATCCGAGAGTTCCCTTGTGAACAACTTGCATCTGAAACCGTACATCACGCACGTCTGAATGCTCACAAGATTATTTATGGAGAAGATGATCGTCTTCTTTTAATCGTCGGTCCCTGCTCAATTCACGATCCTAAGGCTGCTCTTGAATATGCAGAAAGGCTCGTAGAACTCAAAAAGAAATACGCCAATGATCTCGAAATCATCATGCGTGTGTACTTCGAAAAACCTCGAACCAGCCTCGGTTGGAAAGGCTTGATCAATGATCCGGGCTTGGATCACAGCTTCAGAATTAATCAGGGCCTGAGAATAGCTCGAGAACTCCTTCTCAATATCAATGAACTTGGCATTCCTGCCGGTACCGAGTATCTCGATATGATTACACCGCAGTACATTGCCGACCTCATTTCATGGGGAGCTATCGGCGCCAGAACCACTGAAAGCCAAGTCCACCGTGAATTAGCCAGTGGCCTGTCTTGTCCTGTGGGATTCAAGAACGGAACCGACGGCAACGTAAAAATTGCCATTGATGCCGTCAAAGCTGCTGAACATGAACACGTGTTCTTATCGGTTACCAAAGGCGGTCACTCTGCCATCGTCGTTACCGGCGGGAACGAAGATGCACACGTCATTTTACGTGGTGGAAAGACTCCGAATTATGATGAAGCAAGCGTGGAAGAATGCTGCAAAAAACTTGAAGAAGCCGGGATGCCTGCCTCCGTCATGATCGATGCGAGCCATTCAAACAGCGAGAAGAAATACAAAAAACAATTGGATGTTATTGAGAACATCTGCGGACAGTTAGAAAAAGGAAGCCGCAAAATCATGGGCGTCATGATTGAATCCAATCTTGTGGAAGGCAATCAGCCCTTAGAAGGCAATCCTAACCTCACCTACGGTCAATCCATTACCGACGGATGTATTGGTTGGGAAGATACAGTCAAGGCAATTGATAAACTTGCTAAGGCAGTAAGAGCAAGACGCGATTGGCTTAGGTAGCACCAATGACAAGAGGCGGTAAAACCGCCTCTTCCTTATTGAAAACCTCTTCTATTTCTTTGCAGGAACTTCAATATCCTTCATGTGATCGACCGGATGTTTTCGTGCAAGAAAACTGTCAGCCTTACCCAAGAGTTCCTTAAGCAGCTCTTTGTTCTCGTATGGAGAAAACAAAGAACGAACCGCCAAACCTGCATACAGAGCGTTCAATAGTTCTAAGCGAACTTTATGTTCTTCGTCATTCGGATCAACATGGTAGTACTCATAAAGTAGCTCTCTGAACTTCTTCTGATGCTTCTGGAAATGCTCCATCAGCTTGGCATCTCGGGTAGCTTCCGTAATTAAAGTCAGCATCAGAGCTGCTCTTTCCGGTTTTAAGAGATTGTCCAAGCACTCATCTTTATCAATTGAACGTTCTTCAAACATGCTGTTTTTAAGCGTATCGAAGATCTCTTGATTCATTCTCTCCTGCACGGCCATAGCCAAATCGGCTTTGTTTTTATAAAAGTTATAAATGTGGGGAGGACTGACCTCAGCTTTCTTCGCAATATCGCTCATGCTGGCCGCATGGAAGCCCTTCTCCAAGAAAATCTCTTGAGCGGCCTCCAGCAGTCGATGCCGCTTGATTTCCATTCGGCGCGGATAACGGTGAGTTGTCATTCGACCTTCTCCGTCACGACTGCACCTTGAGTGGAAGCTAACGTCTGAGAAGCCGCAGGCTCGGCAGAGGTTGATTTTATGCTCCCGCCTCCGAGTACTTTGTACAAAGTCACGTTAGAAGAAAGACGGTTCTGCTCGGCCACAATGTAGTTAGTTTGGGCCGCAACCATTTGTCTTTGGCTCTCTAAAACTGTCAGGAAGCCGTCCAGTCCGTTTTTATAACGGCTATAAGACAAGTTATATGCTCTCTGAGTGGCATCGACTAAGGCCCGCAGAGCGGAACATTGACGAGTCATTGTTCCTTCAGCAGCCAACGTATTGGCAACTTCGGCAAAGGCGCTCTGAATAGTTTTTTCATACTGAGCCACCTTAGCTTTCTGCTCGGCTTCGGCTTGTCTTAACTGAGAAATATTGGCTCCGCCGGTAAAGATCGGAAGAGTAATACCGGGAGCAAAACTCCATAAGCCGGATCCCCCGCTGAACAAGTCATTCAGATGCTGAGACCCGGTACCGATTCCGGCAGTCAAAGTAATGCGCGGGAAGAAATTGGCTCTGGCAGCGCCGATGTTAGCGTTAGCGGCTTTTAAGCTATTTTCTGCAGCACGGATATCCGGTCTGTTGAGCAGAACCTCACTGGATAAGCCTTTCGGAGCAATGGCACCGTAAGTGCTCGGATCCTCTAGTTTTTCCGGTTCAAGAGATTCGGGAACTTTGCTTCCTACAAGCAATTCAAGATTGTTTCTGGCCTGAGCCAAAGATCTTTGATACTGAACAACTGCTGCACGTGCTGTTTCTACTGTGGTTCTTGCCTGTTCTACATCAAGCAGAGAACGCGCTCCGAGGCGATAGCTGTCGGAAATAAGCTTGAAACTGTTCTGTTGGCTCTTAAGCGTAATTTCCTGGAGGCGAAGCAGTTCTTTTTGTGCTCCGACATTAATCCAAGCATTCGCCACTTCTGCAATCAAGGAATTTTGAGTGCCGTATTGAGCTTCTTCCGTTGCCAAGTAGTTCTGCAAAGCCGCTTCTGTCAGACTTCTGACACGGCCGAACAAATCAATTTCCCAAGAAGTTGAAGCAAGGGTTGCTCGATACGTGTGAGAGGTATAACCATGCCCTGTCGGGGCCATGGTGTCCGGAGTATGAGAACCGGTTGGACTGAAGTCAGCTCCCGCATTCGGCATCAGGTTCGCACGCTGAATTCCGTACGCAGCTCTGGCTTTCTCAACGTTGAGAATGGCAATACGCAAATCTCTGTTGTTTGTCAGCGCCGTGTTGATAACCTCTCTAAGCTTTGTATTCGTAAAGAAGGTATCCCATGTGGGCAGCGGAGCAGTACTGAAGGCTAAATCTTCATAGGCAGCCCCTTGGGGGAAGGTAGGGGCTACCGGAGATTCCGGTCTTTCGTAGACCGGTGCCATCGTGCATCCGGTCGCAATCAACACGGAAATGACTAATGGAGTTAACTTTAAAAAATTCATCTTCTACTTCTCCTCTGAATGGGAGGCCTGAGTTGAGGGTTGCTGCGCAGGAGCGCTATGTTTCTTTTTCTTGTCACCGAAGATCTTAACAATAAGAACGTAGAACATCGGAACAAAGAAGATACACAGGAAAGTACCGGTGACCATACCTCCTAACACGCCGACGCCGATGGCATTCTGTGCACCGGAACCGGCGCCGGTAGCTTTAGCCAAAGGAAGAACACCCAACCCGAAGGCAAGAGATGTCATCAAAATCGGACGAATTCTTAAACGGACGGCTTCACTGGCAGCATGCAGAATATCTTCTCCCTGCTCATGCAATGCTTTAGCAAATTCCACAATAAGAATGGCATTCTTACTAACAAGACCGATCGTTGTTAAAAGACCGACTTTAAAGTAAATGTCGTTATGCATGCCGAAAGCACCGGTAAGTCCCAACGCACCGATAACACCCAGAGGAACAACCATAATCACGGCAACCGGAATTGACCAGCTTTCATAAAGAGCGGCCAAGCACAAGAACACGATCAGAACGGACAAAGCATAAAGAGCGCCAGTCTGGGTGTCGGCTGCCTTCTCTTGATAAGAAATACCGTTCCATGCAATACCGTAACCGTATGGGAGGGTCTGAACAATTCTTTCAATTTCTTCCATAGCCTGACCGGTTGTATAACCCGGAGCCGGAGAACCCTGAATATTGACGGCACCTAAACCATTGAAACGTTCCAGGCGCGGAGAACCGTATTTCCAGCTGGTGCTGACAAAAGATGAGAACGGCACCATTTCTCCCTTGTTATTCTTAACGTACCAGCGGTTAATGTCTTCAGGAAGTTGGCGGAAAGGTGCATCACCCTGCACGTAAACTTTCTTAATTCTGCCTTTATCGTAGAAGTCATTAACGTAGGAAGAACCCCATGCGGTAGACAAAGCATCATTAATAGCTTCAACTGAAACACCGAGGGCAGCTGCTTTCTTAAAGTCAATGTCGACTTTAAGCTGAGGCATGTCTTCTTGGCCGTTTGGACGAACGTTATAGAGGACAGGACTTTGACGAGCTGCCGCCAAGAGTTGGTTTCTGGCTTCGGTCAGTTTTTCATGTCCGGCGCCGGCCAAATCCTGCAGGAATACGTCAAAACCGTCAGCCATACCAAGTTCGGGAACCGGCGGGAGAGCGAAGCCGAAGACCATGGCGTCTTTCCAGCTCATAAGGATTCTGTTGGCTCTCATCGCAATGTTTTGTGCCTTTTGGTCAAGATTGGGTCTTTCTTTCCAATCTTTGAGCTTCACGAAAGCCATAGCGGTATTTTGACCCGTCCCGGACAAACTGAAACCTGTAACGGCCATTACACTCTGTACATTGTCCTTTTCAGTTTTCATGAAGTATTCCTGCATTCTTTGAATCACAGGAAGAGTGGTCTCTTGGGTCGCTCCGGCCGGCAGTGTTACCTGAACCATCAAGGAACCTTGGTCTTCATCCGGCATGAAAGCGGTCGGAACCTTGGTAAATCCGAATACCATCACCGCAATCAAAAGGCCGTAGATAACCATGAATCTGGCCCATCTCGGAGTCATGTAATCAACAGCTTTAGTAGCCCCGTCGGCACCTTTGTTGAACATTCTGTTAAACCAACCGAAGAAACCTCGTTGGGCTTTTTCTTTGTGAACCGGTTTAAGAATGGTTGCGCACAATGCCGGAGTCAAGGTTAAAGCAACTAAGACGGACAAGCCCATAGCTGCCACGATAGTGACGGAGAACTGACGGTAAATTACGCCTGTAGAACCGCCGAAGAACGCCATCGGAATAAATACGGCGGAAAGCACCATAGCGATACCGACCAAAGCGCCGGTGATCTGTCCCATAGACTTCTCGGTTGCATCATGCGGCGAAAGCTTTTCTTCGTGCATCACGCGTTCTACGTTTTCAACCACCACAATCGCATCGTCAACGAGCAAGCCGATAGCCAAAACCATGGCAAACATTGTCAGCATGTTGATGGAGTAGCCGAGGACACCGAGAATGCCGAATGTACCCAAAACCACAACCGGCACGGCAATTGTAGGAATTAAAGTGGCACGTAAGTTCTGGAGGAAGAGGTACATGACCAATACCACCAAAACAATAGCTTCCATTAATGTCTGGACTACGCCCTGGATGGAAATCTTAACGAACGGTGTTGTGTCGAAAGGAATAACGTACTCATAGTCTTCCGGGAAGTACTGTGAAAGTTCGTCCATCTTCTTGTTGACTAAATCAGAAGTCAATAAGGCATTGGAACCGGAAGCTAGTTTAATAGCCATGGCCGCAGCGGGTTTGCCGTTATAGAAACCCGTAGCCATATAGTTTTCCGGTCCTTTCTCAATTCTTGCTACGTCCTTTAGGTATACCTGGGCACCGGAGTCAGTGGTCTTTAAGAAAATTCCTTCGAAGTCCTGAATGGTTTCAAGCAAAGAACTGGAGGTAATCGTAGCGTTGAGTTCGGTACCTTTAACTGCAGGCAGACCGCCAACCTGACCTGAAGATACCTGAACGTTTTGGGCCTGAATAGCTGCCTTAACTTCAGCCGGAGTCAATCCATACTGGTGAAGTTTTTCCGGATTCAGCCAAATACGCATCGCAAAAGCAGAACCGAAGATCTGTACTTCACCGACACCCTCAACACGGCTAAGAGGTTCCTGAACGTTAGAAACCAGGTAGTCACCGAGTTCGGCCTCATTGATCTTTCCGGACTTGGAAGTCAGAGCGACCACTTTCAAGAAGCTGGCGGTTGTCTTCATAACCGTCACGCCGAGTCTTTGAACAACTTCAGGGAGAGAAGACTGGGCTTGCGATAAACGGTTTTGAACCTGAACTTGAGCCATATCCGGATCTGTGCCGGCTTCAAATGTCAGCGTAATGGAAATGCGTCCGCTGGATTCACTGGTCGAGCTCATGTAAAGATAACCGTCTAACCCGGTCATCTTTTGTTCAATAATCTGAACGACGGTATCTTCAATTGTCTTAGCAGACGCACCCGGATAAGTGGCAGAGATATTGACCTGCGGAGGAGCAATCTGCGGATATTGAGAAATTGGAAGATTAAGAATGGACAAGGCGCCTGCAAGCATGATCACAATAGCGATCACCCAAGCAAAAATTGGCCTATTAATAAAAAACTTTGCCATCAGAACCCTCTGCTTTTACTTAGAAGTAGCGGTTTTTTGAGAGAGCGGAGGAACGATATCGACGGGTACCCCCGGACGGATTCTTTGGAATCCTTCGATAATGACTTTGTCACCCGGTTTTAATCCGCTTTCGACAACCCAGTTGGAACCTGCTGTTTCAGTTGTATCGATAACCTTTTGTGCAACTACGCCGTTCTCAACAACTAATACATAAGGCGCACCGTCTGTTCTACGCAGAACGGCTTTCTGAGGAACTAGAATTGCATTCTCGCGCACACCTTGCGGAAGCTCTGCCCTTACAAACATTCCGGGGAGAAGCAATCCGTCCGGATTCGGGAATTCTGCTCTTAATGTCAATGTTCCCGTTCCTTGATCCACGGAAACTTCAGACAATGTCAAAGAGCCCGGAAGACTGTACTTTGTACCGTCTTCGAGAATAAGCTGGATCGGAATTTCGCCCTTAGTAGCTTTGATTTTTCCTTCAGCAAGTTCTTTCTTAAGTTTTAACAAGTCACCGCTTGCCTGATTAACGTCAACATAGATTGGGTCCAATGTCTGAACGACTACCATGTTGTTGGCCTGATATCCGGAAAGCAAAGCACCGGGAGTCACTAAGGAGCGGCCGGCCTTTCCGTCAATCGGAGAACGAATGGTTGTGTAATCTAAGTTGATTTGAGCTGTCTTCAGCTGAGCTTTAGCAGCCTGAACAGCAGCTTGTGCTTGTTTTACTGCAGCTTGTGCATCGTCGTTTTGCTGCTTGCTGACAGCTTCCGTCTTAACGAGCTGAGCATAACGTTTTGCGGTCAGCTGACTTTGATATAAGACAGATTCTGCTCTAGCAAGCTCAGCCTTAGCACTGGCAACTTGTGCTTCATAAACCGCCGGATCGATTTGGTAAAGAGGCTGTCCTTCTTTCACCTCTGCACCTTCATCAAAGAGGCGTTTCTGAAGAATTCCGCCCACTTGGGGTCTTACCTCTGCCACCATATAGGGTGCGGTACGGCCCTGCAGGGTTGTAATCATAACCTGTGAGGTCGGTTCAATATCAATCACAGAAACTTGCGGCTTTCTTGTTTGTCCGCCGGCAGCAGGTCCCTGAGCTTTATCAGAACATGCACTCAAAGAGATCAGTGCCAAAATTGCAATAAGAGTCTTTGTTTTTGTTAACTGCTTAAGAAAAAGCATTTCGCCCTCAGTCTAACTATCAAGAATAGGTGTGAGTTTACAATTTTCTGAATGAACATTCATTCAGAAACAGAATGCTTATTTTAAGTATTTCTACCTAGGAGATTACAAGTCTTGGGTTGGCATTCGACCAAGTTGACACTTTTCCTAGTGTGACACTAACTGAATGATAATTAACGTATAAAGCGCCACTTCCCCCGCCGTAAAAAGTGGGGAATTTGTTTTCAAACTAAATAATTTTTTGAAACACTTTTTACACCTTTCCTTTTTGCACTTCTTACACTCAGCGCTTTGGAAGACCTAGAAGAAAGAGGAAAAACGGAGAACAACAAGCGTACAAAAGAAAAGAGCGGTAAAAGCCGCCCAAAACAAAAGGGAGCCTGCGCTCCCTTTTGCCTGAATTCCCGTTAATCTAGGTGCATATTTAACAATTTCTTGCTTATTCTTACT
>NZ_CABSJB010000044.1:0-20740 GCF_902477955.1 uncultured Turicimonas sp.
AGAACCCATCGGGGTTCAAAACGGATCAGACTAAATAAAAAGTGTTAAAGACAGGAGAATGTAGTTCGACTTTTTTGGGGAGAGAAATGAACTGGTTAAGAAGATCGGACAGAAGGAATTTCCTCGAAAATGCTTGTCCTTTCTCTCCCGCGTTGAAAATCCAACTTCCTCTGTAAGGCTTTCGGTGGTATCGGCAGTTCTTCTGCATCCCAAGCTAATGATGTCCGGATTAACTATCAAGCCAAGGAGAGAATTTTCTGATTTGTGGAATGAGTTCTTCTTTAAAAATATCACGTGATAATTTAGCTAGATGTTGAGTCTGGGCTGTGTTTTCATCGCTTCTGGCCACCAGGTAAATAACTCTCGAAAAAGCCGGAGGCGGTAGCGGTAATACAGAAATTGAATCTGCTAATTCAGGATTTTGGATTAGAGAAAGAGTTCTAGCGATGGTCCAGCCTGCTCCTTTAGCCACTAGAGCGAGCATTGTGCTGCTTGAGTCAACTTCTATTTGGGAGGGCATGCCTTCATAGAGCATGCTCAGATACGTATCGTTAATTCGACCCGCTCCTCCTTCAAGGGAATACTTCAGATATGGAAGACCGGACAATCTTATTTTGTCCCATGTCCACGATTGAGATCTGTTCTTCGTAAAAGAAGAGGGAACCAATAAGACGGAAGGCTCTTCAAAAATTTTATATCTTTGAAGGTTTTTAACTTCCGAAAGAGCACTGCTTATAAAAACAAAGTCAATTTGACGGCGTTCAAGCGCATAAACGAGCGATTGAGATACGCCCGTGGTGCAATAGATTTTTGAAGCCTCATTTCGCATACTGCAAACAAGCTGCGGTAAAAGACTTTTGGATAAGCTTTCGATAGCGCCAATTCTAAAAATTGGATGAATGAAAGAATTCTCTTTAATTTCTTTT
Organism: uncultured Turicimonas sp.; assembly: GCF_902477955.1. Taxonomy (NCBI): domain Bacteria; kingdom Pseudomonadati; phylum Pseudomonadota; class Betaproteobacteria; order Burkholderiales; family Sutterellaceae; genus Turicimonas; species uncultured Turicimonas sp. Next base: position 927 of record NZ_CABSJB010000044.1, read on the forward strand.
GTAGTGCTTTCAAGAGTTTGTTTTACCAATAGAGAGTGATGTTTTAAGATTTCACCCTCTCTTGTGAGCTTAATGGGCCTCTTGCTGCGGTCAAAAAGTTCTACGTTTAAAGAATCTTCCAGCTTACGAATCTTCTTCGTTACTGCCGATTGTGTCATAGAAAGTTGTTTGGCAGTTTCAGATAGACTTTTCCCCTCGCTGGCCGCAAGAAATACTTCAAGATTCTCATTGAGAAGAGACATGACCGCACCTAAATCTATTATTCCAAAACAGAATAATATAACGACTTGAGCTGGAATGTAGTTTGATACCGAAATTGCTTATTTCTAATATAGGGGTGAATTTAGGAGGAAGCTTTGTGAGTATCAAACATATCATTGAAATATTGGATTTGCTAGACGATCCGAAGGTTTCCGGACCAGCTGTGGCCGAGTATTTAAAGTCCTATGGAGCTGAGAATATTTGGGTCAACCACTTAACCGGCGAGAAAGGCAGTACTGATTTTCTAAAGGTATTAATTCCTGGTAGAAATGGAAAAACGGAAGGAAAGAATTGTCCTACTCTAGGAATTGTCGGAAGACTCGGCGGTCTTGGAGCTCGTCCTCAAAGATTGGGATTTACTAGCGATGGTGACGGTGCGCTCACTGTTTTAGCAGTAGCGGCTAAACTTTCTCAAATGCGTTCCAGAGGAGACGTTCTTGATGAGGACGTAATAATTACCACGCACATATGTCCCAATGCTCCAACAAGGCAAAATGAGTCCGTTCTGTTCATGGATGCGCCTATCAGCAGTGAAGAGGCTAATGTTTATGAGGTTGACCCGGCAATGGATGCAATTTTTTGCGTTGATACAACCAAAGGCAACCGCATAGTCAATCAACGGGGTTTTGCAATCTCTCCGACAGTAAAGGAAGGTTATATTCTTCGGACTAGTGAACAGCTCTTATCTCTGATGGAGATTACAACCGGGAGACTTCCATTTGTTTTGCCGTTAAGCCAGCAGGACATCACTCCTTACGGAAACGGTATCTTCCATCTCAATTCAATCCTTCAACCTAGCGTCGCAACTAAGGCTCCCTGCGTAGGAGTGGCTATTACAACGGCAACTAAAGTGCCCGGCTGTGCTACCGGAGCTTCTCATGTCGCAGATCTTGATGAGTGTGCTCGCTTCCTCATAGAGGCGGCTAAAGTGTTCGCTAATTCACCTGATCTTTTCTATAAAGCAGAGGAATACAACAAACTGCTCGCTCTTTACGGACCTTTGTCCAGATTCCAAACCTTTGGAGAACAATAATGACAGTACATCTTATTATTGCCGCCGTTATCGTAATACTGACGATAGTGGCCCTAATTAAACGTTACGAAACCCGAATGGTACTTATTGCTTCGGGCTTGGCGATGGGGTTGCTTTGCCTTTCTCCGCAGATTCCATTGGCCAATATGATGAAAAATATGACCAATGCATCTTTGATCTTGGCAATTTGTTCTTCATTGGGATTTGCTGCTGTAATCGCTATAACTCGTTGCGATGTTCATTTCGTTGCGCTGGCCGTCAAGCCATTGGGAAAACTAGGCTTTTTCCTTCTTCCTTTCTGCATGCTAATGGCTTCTTGTGTTGCTGTAGCGATTCCGTCGGCAGCCGGTTGTGCCGCAGCACTCGGACCTACTATGATCCCGCTGATGGTTCGAGCAGGGTTCAAACCGGCAATTGCTGGTGCGGCTATCCTTGGCTCAATTATTCCTTCCGCACTTTCCCCGGGATCCAGTCACAACGTTTGGGTTGCGAAAATTTCTAATATGGAAGTGATGGATCTGATCGTCCAGTTTGCTCCTGGAATCCTTACCCTTTGTGCATTAAACATCATCATGGTCACTCTGATGATCTTCGTCTTCAAAGATTACAAGAAGCGCTCTGTGAATGATTCTGATGCCGTTTTTGAGGTAGCCAGCGACAGCAGAGGAGAGTTGCCGGAACATCCTAACTTCCTGTATGCCCTTGGACCTATCGTTCCTATCGTCCTCCTCATGCTCGGTGCTACTTGTGTTCCTTTCTTAAAAATGAGCGTGGCTGAGGCCATGATTTATGGGACCATTTATACCTTGGTGATTACACGTTCAGATCCTGCAAAAGTAACTAAAGAGTTCTTTGGCGGCATGGGTAAAGGCTATGCAAACATTATGGGTATCATTATTGCAGCCGGTTGCTTTGTGGGCGGATTAAAAGCGCTGGGAGCCATTGATGCCTTGATTGCAGCTTTGAAGAATTCGAAAGAAATTGCTTCCTACGCAGCAAATTTCGGACCGTTCATTATGGGAGTTCTCACTGGCTCTGGTGACGCTGCCGGTCATGCTTTCAACCAAGCGGTTACTCCTTATGCAGCTGAATTTGGCATGAGAGTACCAAATCTCGGTGTGGTAGCTGCTCTTTCTGGAGCTTTAGGCCGCATGTGTTCTCCTATTGCCGGTGCAACACTTGTTATTGCCGGCATGATTAAGGCATCTCCTTTGGAAGTTTCCAAGAGAATGGCTATTCCAATGATCGTTAACGTCATCCTATTAGGATTTATCTTCGAGTTGTAGGAGGAAAATAGGATATGAAAGATACGGAACTCAAAACGCAAATGGTTCAGGATCGCCGATTCCTGCATGCGCATCCCGAAGAAGGCTGGTGTGAGTTTGAAACCACTTACTATATTGTCGAACGCCTTCAAAAGCTCGGCCTGAAGGTACTTTCAGGATTGGAAATTATTGAGCCTCAGGCAGTAATGGGCCGAAATGAAAGTATTGTACAAGCAGCTGAAGAGCGGGCAATCTCTCACGGTGTTCCTGTTGATTTTTTAAAGAAATTAAACGGCTACACGGGAGCAGTTGCGGTTTTGGAAACTGGTAAACCGGGACCGGTAACGGCGATTCGTGTGGATATCGATTGCTTACCGATCGAAGAAACCACGGAACCTAATCATGAAGCAAATCTTGGAAATTATCATTCAGAGTATTCCGGATTTTCACATGCATGCGGCCATGACGGACATACTGCAGTTGGATTAGGAGTTGCAGCCTGGTTGGCTGCTCACAAAGATGAACTGAACGGGACAATAAAAATCCTATTCCAACCCGCGGAGGAAGGTGTCCGAGGGGCAGCAGCAATGGCGGCTAAAGGAATAGTTGACGATGTGGACTGGTTTGTTGGAGCACATATAGGATGCTCTGCGCATTTAGGAGAAGTAGGAGTCTCTCACCAAGGTTATCTGGCTACCACAAAATTCGACTTAGAGTACGACGGAATTCAAGCTGCAGCCGGATCGCCTGAGAAAGGCCGAAGCGCCCTGATGTGTGCAGCAGCTACCTGTATGACTCTTGGTTCTTTGCCAGGACACAGCCAAGGCATCTCTAGAGTTCAGATCGGCAAACTTATTTCCGGAACCGGCCGCAATATTATTGCTCCTCATGCCTACCTCCAACTTGAAGTCCGTGGGGAAACTACGGAAATCAACGATTACATGGCAAAAAACGTTGAAATGGCGGTTAAGGGATTGGCAGATGCCTACGGCGTTAAATATAAACTCACTAGAATGGGAGAAGCCGTAACGTACAAAGGAGATGAAGAGGCTATAAATCTCGTGAAAGCTGCTGCAGGCGAGACTGAGGGTGTCACCAAGGTATATGACACCAACTCCAAGGTGGGAAGCGAAGACTGCACTGTTCTGATTCGCAGAGTACAGCAGCATGGCGGAAAGGCCGCCTTCTTCTACTACGGTTGCAATCATCCGGGACACCACAGAGCTGATTTTTGTATCCAAGATGAACAATCTTTACCTGTTGGTTTAGGCGTGTACGTAAATTTCATTAAGCGTGTCAACGGGGCTTAAGTTTTTTGAAAAAATCAGGTATTTTTCTCGGAGAGGAATTCATTGAACTTCCGAACGCCTCTCCTGAGAAAAACTTATAGAGCTCGGTTATCCGAGCTTTTTCGTTATTGGCTCTAGACCTCCACGCCTTGGAGCTTCTCTTTCTTGTATGCGCCATATTTTGACGCTTAATTGGTTAAATTATCTTCATTGAAGAAGTTCCCAAGAAAAGGAGGCGCTCATGACACAAAACAATTTTTCTAACTCTGAGACTTCTGCTGGGATAACTCCTTTAATTGAAAATTCCGAGGGGAATTCCACCCAAAGCTTGAAGGGAACCATACGAAATTCCTCCGTAGCTCGCTCTGTGGGATGGGTGGGTGGAATTTACTCATCGGAAGATCCGGCTCCTCTGTACCTGCTGCCTCCAACGTCTTTGCTTGATTCTCCTCCTTGTGATGAAGAGGATATAGATATTTCAGAATACGCAAAAGGCTCAACGATTGGAGGCGTGGTTAAAGCGTAAAACCATTAACGTAAAAGTGTCTTTTTTAGGATCTTTCACGTCCACAGTCCTCTACGAGATAAGACTTCCTGATGAACTCGATTCGTGGCATATTCGAAGATTCAAAAGAGAGATAATGTCAAGCTTTCAAGATTTTCCGTACCGCTTCATTAAGGAAATCGAAACCGAAGAATGCATGATTTTGAGGTGCCGAAAAAACTTTCTCTGGCTCAACCAATCTATCTAAAGTCCTTGATTGATAGTAAGGGCTTTGCCAAGTATAGTTCCACGGGTTTGGCGGCTGCATTTGGAAAAAATGCAAACGGTGAGACGGCAGTATTTGATTTGAGCCTCTCTCCTCATGTTTTGGTTCAAGGTCCGGCGGGATCCGGAAAGTCAGATGCCATTCGTGCGATGCTGCTTTCAATGCTGTGTACCGATACACCTGAGCACCTCAGATTAATCATTGTTGACACCAAAATTGTTGAATATGCCGATTTCGACGGCATTCCTCATCTTTGCCAACCGGTATGCGCCGGAGTAGATAGTGCTATGCGTTCTCTGGCTTGGCTGGCTTCTGAAATAGAGAGAAGGGGACATTCGGAAAATGCTATAGATATGGATTCATTGAAAGATCTGCATAAACGAATGTTCGGGCGTTATCGGCGTGGAAAACGAATCAAGCTCCCGCCAGGTACACAGGAGATTCTTCCGGATATAGTTGTTGTCATTGATGAATTTTCCGATTTGCTTCATTTTTACGGAAAAGAAGCTGAGGAATTGCTCGTAAAAATTATGATAAGAGGTAGTTGGGTGGGAGTTCATGTTATTTTGACCACGTCGATTATCAATCGGAAAGAGATTCCTTTTTCTATAAGATCCTGCTGTTACTCGCTTATTTGCTTTCAGGGATCTGGTGCTTCCGCCTCTAAAGAAATATTGGGAGAAAATAGTACTGAAAAATTATCCAGGCCTGGCGATATGCTCTGCAGTATTCGGGATTTGCCTCTTCTTCGTGTTCAAGGAGCGCAGGTCTCATTGAATGAAGTTATTCGAGTGACCGATTTTTGGAAATCGCATTGCTGAGATTCGGCGCTCTAGTATCCCTCTTCTCGGAGGATATAGCAGTCAGTTCGGTCAACTAAGATTTCAGGCGGTTTCAAACAACTGTTTACGGCTGCATTACCTCGAACTCTTTTGCAGGAAAAATTAATGCATTGATTGAAAGAATAACTCCCTGCTAACGGTCGTTACGATCGATCATTAAATTGCGCAGCCGGATAATAAACGGCTTGAGAAAATTTTAAGCAAGCGAAAGTCTAAGCTCGCAGTAAGTCCTTTTTCTGCGCCACATTCAGACGCCTAATCTTTTACATTGTCTCATCATCAAAAAAGTTTTCAAAAAAGAGGCTCCTATGACACCAAACAATTCTTCTAACTCTGAAATTCCTCTCAGAAGTGCTCTTTTAACTGGAAAATCCGAGGAAGCGTCCTGCCAAAGCTTAGAGAAAATCACAAGGAGCTCTTCAATAGCAAGCCCTGTGGAAAGAAGAGAGAAAAGCCCTTCATTGGAAGTGGAAAATTCTCAATATCTTCTTCCAGAAACCTCTTTGCTAGATTCCCCTCCTTTTGAAGAAGAGAAGATAGATACTTCAGAGTATTTGAAGGAGGCTCAGCGGTTAGAAGAATTTTTGAGAAGTAAAACTTTAAGAGCTCAAGTGTCTTTCTTGGGATGTGGACCGTCTACGATTTCCTACGTGATAAGGCTGCCTACCGGACTCGAATCCTCGACTATTCGCGGATTAAAAAGAGCAGTGATGTCCTGTTTCCGAAACTCTACATACCGATTTATCAGAGAAGCCGATGCGGAGGAGAATATGATTTTAGAAATTCCCAAAGATAAGCCATCTTCACAGCTCGTCTACCTCCAACCGCTTATTGAAAGTAAAGCGTTTACAAAACAAAGTTCCTCCGGTTTGGCGGTTGTACTTGGCAAAGATACCAGAGGTGAGCCTGTGGTGTTTGATTTGAGCGAGTCTTCTCATGTTTTCATTCATGGCCGAGCAGGATGGGAAAGCACAGTTGCGATTCACGAGATGTTGCTTTCGATGTTGTTTAGACATACACCTGAAAATCTCAGGCTAATCATCATCGATACCAGGATCGTTGAATATGTGTATTTCGAAGGCATTCCTCATCTTTGCCAACCTTTGTCTGACGGACTAGAAGAAGCTATGCGCTCTCTTTCCTGGGCCGTCTCTGAAATAGAGAGAAGAGAGAAGCTGATGCATAGATTAGGTGTAGGTAGCCTCAGCTCTCTGAATGAACAGCTGATAAGATCATGCCGGAGGGAAGCCTCCAGAGAGAATCGACTAAATATATCCCAGCCTTTGCCAAATATCGTCATTGTTATTGATGATTTTGGAGATTTGGTTCTCCTCTATGACAAAAAAGTCAAGGACTTACTATCAAGAATTATGAAGGCAGGCGCGGCAGTAGGTGTTCATGTAATTTTGGCTACGCAGCGTATGAATGAGGATGTTATTCCTTTTTCGATGAAATCGTACTGCCGAACAATTCTATGTTTTCAGACACGTGGTCCGGCAGAATCCAAAGAGATATTGGGAGAAGCGGGCGCAGAAAAATTATCCAGGCCTAACGATATGCTCTGCTCTATCTGTGGCCTGCCTCTTCTCCGTGTTCAAGGTGCAAATGTTTCAATGAAAGAAGTTATGCGAGTAACAGATTTTTGGAAATCTCAAGGAAGTCAGTCATTCGTTGAAGACTAAAATCCGAATAGTTAACGTCCTCTGCGGCATGGATCCACGAGGAACTTCATTGAAAAAATTAAGGCGCTCAAACGGACGTAATATCCGTTTGAAGGAATGCCGAGATTTTCAAATAATGATTGGTAATTGCTAGTGAATTAAATAGTCTTTGAGCAAATTTGAAAGACAGACACTTGCAATATTCCCATTGCGGACAGCATAACCAACAGGATTAAATATCAAGCGGCAACGCACACTTCATTTAAAGGTGGCTGCCGTTTTTGTTTCTACCCTTGATCCGCTCTGGCAGTTGCGGAATCAAAGAAAAAACGGAGGTTTTTGGGCGTAACGATGGAAATAGGACAGTTCGGAAATTTTTCTTGGAATTTTCTCGTGGAAGAGGTCGAGTAAATCTTGTCCGAGAGTTTGCACTCGAAAGCCCTGTAAGGCTTAGCGTCTCTAATTTCAAGGAAATCAACTTCAGAAACTTTCGTATTTGCCGTGGCTTTTGTTCTCCAAAAATATTGAGTTGCGAAAGTTTTTTCGTAGTCGTTATGTTTGAGCATCTCCATGAAAAAGAAGTTCTCAAACAACGCTCCAGCGTCATCTCTAGAAGAAAATGTCGAAAAGTCTTCGAGTACTGCATTGCGGATACCGTTGTCGACAAAATATATTTTTTTGCCTTTTTTCAATTCGCTAACTGTACCGCTACTGTACGAAGGACACCGTTTAATAATGAAGCACTGCTCCAAAAGGTCTAGATATTCTACGATTGTTGTTTTTGAAATTCCGATTTCTCTGGAGAGATTGTCGTAATTCACCTCACTACCGATTTGATTGGCCAAAAGCTTGGTCAGATGCATGATCTGCTCCGGTTTGCGGACTATCGAAGTTGCAAAGATGTCCTTATAGAGCATGTTTTCAAGGTATTCCATCAGATTTTCTCTTGCGTCTCTTGGATCCGTGACAATGGAAGGAAACATGCCGAACACCATCAAATTTCCAAGTCTCTCTTCTACTGAGGCCCAAGAGTCGTGTTTTGCCAACTCAACGATAGAGAGCGGCCAGAGTCGATAGCTCTTAATTCGTCCGAGAGCAGACTCCTTGATGTCGCTGGCTAAGTCCAGAGCGGAGGAGCCGGATAGAAAAATCTTCGTTCCCCAAGATTTATGGATGTTTCGGTCAACCAAAATTTTCACTTTGAGACCGATGTCTGGAATTCGTTGAGCTTCATCAATCACGATGGTTTTAGCTGAGCTAAGCAGAGCGTCAACATCAGCCTCTGTTTTCAGATTCAAAGCCTCGATCCCGCTGTACAGATCTCCCACGATCCATCTTGAGCTTTGGATGTCGACAATTTGATTCAGCAGCGTGGTCTTGCCTGCTCGTCGAGGCCCAAATACGGCTACCGCTTTGGGAGGGGTAGAGCAGGCAACATTTTCAGCGATTTCTCTTTCAATCATTATAGTGACGAAAATATAGATATTTTCGATAATTATACTAATGAAAATATAGACATTTTCGGATATTATCCTGACGAATTTTTAGATCGAGCTGGAGAACGACTAAAGAGCTGAAGTTTGGATCTTCAGAGTCTGTTTTTCGTCCTCCAAAATTAGCACGGCGACCGCATCATTTATTTTTATAGGAAGCCTAGAGCTTCTTAAAGCCTACAGCTCGACAATGTGTTCAGAGGAAAATAGTTTTTCAATTTTCTCTCTTTCGCGGATGACATAGTATTCAGCACCGTCAACTAAGATTTCTGGCGGTTTTAAACGAGTGTTGTAGTGCGAACTCATTGTCATGCCGTAAGCACCGGCACTCATTACAGCCAAAAGATCTCCGGGCTGAACTTTAAGTTTTCTGTCTTTGCCAAGCCAATCTCCCGTCTCGCAGATCGGGCCAACCACATCAAAGGTTTCTTCTTTGATAGGACAATTTTCAGGATAGACGTGTAACGGAACAATCTGCATCCAGGCTTGGTACAACGTTGGACGGATCATGTCGTTCATTGCGGTATCTACAATGCAGAAGTTCTTCGTTTCGCCTTCCTTGAGATATTGAATTTCTGTGACTAAAACACCGGAGTTGCCGACAATAGAACGGCCTGCCTCAAAAATCATCTCAAGATGTCCATAGCCACGGTTTTCCATCTTTTGATGAAGCGCTTCTACGAGTTCGGAGGCGTGATGAACTTCTTGGCCTTCTTCATAAACAATTCCAAGGCCTCCTCCGAAATCAATATGATCAAGTTCGATGCCTTTAGACTTAAGGACGTCAGCCAAGTCTAAAAGTTTGTCGCAGGCATCCAGGAACGGTGAAATATCCGTAATCTGGGAACCAATGTGGCAGTCAATACCGGTTATTTTTAGGAAGTCGCTTTTGCTGGCTTTCTCATAGACGCGCGGAGCATCTTCGATAGCAATACCGAACTTGTTCTGCTTCAGTCCTGTGGAAATATAAGGATGCGTTTTTGCATCGACGTTGGGATTGACGCGAAGCGAAATACGCGCAACTTTGTTGTGAGCTTTGGCTACTTCAATGATTCGTTCAAGTTCCGGTTCAGATTCGACATTGAAGCATTTGATGTCGTTTTCAAGTGCGTAAGCAATCTCATCGTAGGTTTTGCCGACGCCGGAAAACAGAACTTTCTTTGGATCTCCGGAAGCTTCGATAACTCTCCTCAATTCTCCGCCTGACACAATATCAAAGCCTGCTCCCAACTTCGCCAGGAGATGAATAATCGCAATATTGGAGTTTGCCTTCATGGCATAACACATCAAATGCGGATATGGCTTAAGAGCTTGCTGATAAGCCAGAAAGGCTTCTTTGATTGAATTGTAGGAATAGACATAAACCGGCGTGCCGAATTTTTCGGCAATCTGTTTCAGAGGAACTCTTTCACACCAGAGTTCATTGTCTCGATAGCTAAAATTCTTATTGTCTGGAAGAAATGGAAGCATAATTATTTCTCTGCTGGTTTATCCGTTTCATGAATGACATTACTGTCGAGTTCTGCAGACTTTTCTGTCTCATTCATAGGAGAAGCAGTATCGGATTTGTCGGCTTTCTCATTAGAAGCTTTTTCGACGTCAAGTTTTTCAGGATCGGTGATGACGACATCAGCGTCATCTTTAGGCTCTGCAATGACGGCAGTTGTTTGGCCCGTCATCTCATTTAAAGTTTTTTCAATTCTTGAAAGATAAGAATCGTCCGGATTCGGAGGCAGATAAAGCGGACCCTGCATGCCGCAGCCGGATAGTCCAGCTAGGAGAAGCCCAGCCAAAATAATTTTCTTATGCATATGGTTCTTCGTAAGAAGAGCGATAAAACCACTCAATTTTAGTTTTTTAATGAAGTCCTAATTTTAGTGGTTTCAAGCGTTTAAAACGCTAACCAACAAAGCAAAAAGAAAGGCAAGCTCAAACAGATTTGTTTTGTGAGGATGTGCGTGGAGACCGGCGAACATTGGCGGAAGAAGATTATGAGCTGGGGGGAGAAGAAAAATTGACGCACTCAAAAGCTTTGTCCAGCCTTCGAGTTGGGCCTATTGTCCGAATGTTGATTGACAAAGGATGTGAGATTTTTGAATAACTTTCCGCTTAGATAGCTTCACAGACTAAATAGGCGCTGTCTCAGGTTTTTTGAGTTTTGGTTTTGTACTGTGCGGTTGTTCCGGTTCGCTATGAGCCTCCGGCTCCTGAGGAGAGTCTTTTGTGTCTGACTGCAGTTGTTGTTTGTGTTTCTGTCCTTCTTCCTTCAGGTTTTTGGCTACTGTCGACAATGTTGAAGTGACTTTTTCCATGATGGTTTGTTTTGGTTCCTCTGGGGCAGTCTCGCTAAAAATAAGTACGCCGAGAAACGCACCAATGACTAGAAGAAGAACAATTATTTTGGGATGATTTCGCATTGAATTCCTTGTGTAGTTAACCCATATTCTTTTATACCGGGTTTTCACTGAGACATGCGCCGATGATTTTGGCTAATTTGTATTCAAATAAGTCCACGCCAAGGCCCAATTGGATGATTTTCATCAAAGGCAGCGTCCCGGAGGATTCACATATTGCCAAGACTCTTAAAGGCTGTTGATCAGGAAGACTTTTCGATGGAAAGCAATCGTTTCTAGCTTGTATGTATAAACGAGATTCCGTTGTAATCCCAATTAAAATGTGGTTTTTCAAAACTCCACAAAAAGAAATGGATACAGACAAAGCTCTTCTTTGGCAATGCGGGAAATTTAAATTGGATCTTGCGGTTCCCAAGATAATGGGAATTCTCAATGTAACGGCAGATTCTTTCAGCGACGGAGGAGACTTTCTAAATAAAGACGCAGCTCTTCGACAGGCTGAACAATTAAGAAAAGACGGAGCTGACATCATCGATATCGGAGGGCAGTCGACACGCCCGGGTGCAGACAGCATTTCCGTCCAAGAGGAAATGGATCGCGTTTTGCCGCTGGTTGAGGCTTTATCGTCTTGGGACATTCCAATTTCAATTGATACTTTCGAGCCGAAGGTAATGCGGGAGGCTTTAGCGGCCGGCGCTTCAATCATTAATGACGTTTACGGATTAAGAAAAGACGGAGCATTGGAAATTATCGGTGCTTCTGACTGTGGGGTCTGCATCATGCACATGCAGGGGGAACCCAAAAATATGCAGAAAAATCCTCAATACGTCGATTTGTTAAGTGAAGTCAGTAACTTTTTAACAACTCAGGCAAAGAAATTAGAGCTATTGGGAGTCAGCGGGAATAGAATTTGCTTGGATCCTGGTTTCGGATTTGGAAAAACTGTAAAACAAAACTTTAAATTGCTTGCCGAAGCGGATCATTTTGTCCGCATTGGATATCCTGTTTTATACGGGATGAGCCGCAAATCATCTTTAGGAGCGGTGACCGGAAAAGAGAACCCGAAAGATCGGTTAATTTCCTCCGTGACTGCTCATTTGATTGCCGTAGAAAAGGGCGTTCAGATTGTTCGAGTCCATGATGCGGCGGCAATGAAGGAAGCCTTAACAATATTGAACTGTACTCAAAACTATAAGGACTTAGGATGAGTAGAAAATACTTTGGAACTGACGGCGTACGAGGCAGAGTGGGCATCTCTCCGATAACTCCGGAATTTGCACTCTTATTAGCCCAAGCCGCGGGACGTGTACTTAAAAGACAAACCACGGATGGTGAAGTCGGAGTTTTTATTGCTAAAGATACAAGAGTCTCCGGCTACATGCTTGAATCCGCTATGCAGGCAGGTTTCTTAAGTGCCGGCGTGGATGTGGTTCTCGGCGGTCCTCTGCCCACTCCTGCAGTAGCTTATTTGACGCGTGCGCAGAGATTAAGCGCCGGCGTGGTGATTTCTGCTTCTCATAATCCTTTCTACGATAACGGCATTAAATTCTTTTCATCTCAGGGAACAAAGCTTCCCGATGATATCGAGCTTCAAATAGAAAAAGAGATGGACCGCGGGTATGCCTGCGTAGACAGTGCTCAGCTCGGAAAAGCAAGAAGATTGGATGATGCCAGCGGCCGTTACGTCGAGTTCTGCAAGAGTACCTTTCCGACGGACATGGATTTGAGAGGCTTAAAGATTTACGTCGATGCGGCAAATGGGGCTGCTTATCACATTGCTTTTGACGTCTATCACGAACTCGGTGCCTCTGTGGTTTGCGAAGGCAATGAGCCGAACGGATTCAATATTAATGAAGGTGTCGGTGCCACTCATACGGAAACGCTCCCCGAACGAGTCAAAAAAGCCGGCTGCGATGTCGGTATTGCATTAGACGGTGACGCAGACCGCGTCATCATGGCCGATACCGAAAGAGTTTATGACGGCGATCAGCTTCTTTATGTCATGGCTAGAGATCGTCTTGCCAGAGGAAAGAAAATCGAAGGCGTCGTCGGAACTTTGATGACGAACTATGCCATTGAAAAGAAATTCGGTGAATTAGGACTGAATTTCTTCCGTGCCAAAGTCGGAGACCGTTATGTTCTTCAGCTGATGAAAGAACAAGGCTTGCTTCTCGGCGGAGAAGGTTCGGGCCATATCATCGTTTTAGACAAACAGACGACCGGCGACGGTATCGTCTCCAGCCTTCAAGTTCTTGCGGTAATGAAGCGAACTCATAAGTCTTTGGCCGAATTGCTTTCCGAAGTTCATCTTTCTCCTCAGATTTTGATTAACAGAAGATTTGCTGAAGGATATAAGTGGGATCAGGATGAGGCACTCCAAAAACGTATGGCAGAAGTCTCGGAATTCTTGAAGGGGAGAGGAAGAATCCTAGTCCGAGCTTCTGGAACAGAGCCTTTAATCCGCGTAATGGTAGAGTCTGCTGATCGAGAAGAAGCTAAAAAGTTAGCCGAAGAAGTGGCTGCAATTATTCCTACCCGATAATGTGAAAGGACCGGATATGGAAACATCAGTGTTAATCGTTGAAGACGAACCGGCGATTCAGGAGCTTATCGCTTATACCTGTGAAAGCAGCGGGATGGAGGTTCGCCGCGCATCTAATGTGGCCGAAGCAAGAAAGATGCTTGAGGCCAAAATCCCGGACATCATTCTTTTAGACTGGATGCTTCCCGACTGCTCCGGATTGGAATGGCTCAAAGAAATCCGCAAAGGCGAGTTCTACAAAAGAATTCCGGTGATTATGGTGACCGCCCGCAGTTTAGAAGACGACAAGGTTGTCGGGTTGGATAAGGGGGCCGATGACTATGTAGTCAAACCATTTTCTCCGAAAGAGCTAGTGGCCCGAATTAAAGCGGTTATTCGCCGTCATGGAGAGGAAGAAACCAAGAAAGAGACGCTTCAGTGCGGAGATCTTGTCATTAATCCTGAAGACTTCGAGGTCACTATCGGAAATAAGAGAGTGAACTTGAGCGTGGTTGAATTCAAGATTCTTTCTCTGTTTGCTAAGCATCCGGGGCGTGTGTATTCACGCCAGCAGATTATCGACAATGTTTGGGGCTATGCCGCAGATATTGATGAAAGAACTGTGGATGTTCATATGCTTCGTTTGCGTAAGCAGCTAGCTGCCACTTCTATGGCGGATTTTATCGAGACGGTCAGAGGTCTTGGCTATAGAGCCGCAAAGCAAACTCAAGATTCATGAGGATTGGCATGAAGGCATCAAAAGAATCGCGAGACGGCAAAGAAGGAAAGGAAGAGAAGAAGATCCTCAAAAAGGTGGAAAAAGCCGAAGAAAAGGAAGTGAGATTCAAACAGACTCTCCGCGCTCTTCCGGACGGGGTGGTTCTGATGTCTCAGGATTGGGAGATTCAGTGGCTCAATCCTATGGCAGAAAGAGACCTGCAGTTGGATGCAGTTGCCGACATCGGTAAGAAAATCCACATCTGCTATCCTGACGGGGACTTTCTGAATAAGGTAACAAGCGGAGACGATACTCTTCAAACAATTACGCTCGAAGGGCGCATTATTGAAATCAGAGTCATTTCCGCCGGAAGCAAGTACAGAATCTTGGTGACTCGAGATGTTACGGAACAAAAGCGTTCGGAAGACTTCCGAAGAGACTTTGTGGCTAACGTTTCTCACGAACTTCGTACTCCTCTGACCGTGATTAAAGGTTTTTTGGAGTTGGCAGAGGACTGGCCCTTAAATTCTCAGCAGCTTAAGCATCTGGAGTTGATGTATGAACAAGTTGAGAGAATGGGGGCATTGGTTAACGATTTGCTGACTCTGTCTCGTTTAGAAAGAGATTCCGCGCCGGCTGCTAAGGAACCAATTGATTTGACCGCTCTTCTTACGGATGCTGCCGTTGATGGCCGTTTCATTTCTCAGGGACACCACTCTATTGTGGTAGACCATATTGAAAAGGTGAATATCCTCGGCGATATTATTGAAATGAAGAGTGCCGTCACCAACCTTGTCAGTAACGCCGTTCGATACACGCCGCAAGGGGGCTCCATTGTTGTCTCGTCGTTCTTTAATGATGAAGGTTTAGTGATTTCTGTTAAAGACAATGGGATCGGCATCGCTGCGGATGCTATTCCCCGTGTTACTGAAAGATTTTATCGAGTCGATAAATCACGCAGCCGAGAAACAGGAGGCACCGGTCTTGGCTTAGCGATTGTTAAGCACGTTCTTTTCCGTCATCAGGCAAGATTGAAAATCCTTTCTGAGTTAGGAAAGGGATCTGACTTTCAGATTATTTTGCCGAAGGATCGCGTCGAGAAGATTGTGTGAATTTGTAATAAATAAAAAATTTTTTGGAGAGGGACTTGGCAAACCAATAAATGTGTTGTATAGTTCTGTCTCCTTGACGGGGTGTAGCGTAGTCTGGTAGCGCGCTTGCTTTGGGAGCAAGATGTCGGGAGTTCGAATCTCTCCACCCCGACCAGCACTAACTGCCCGTAGCTCAGCTGGATAGAGCATCGGCCTTCTAAGCCGGTGGTCACAGGTTCGAATCCTGTCGGGCAGGCCAGTCAGGATTTTAGTGGTACGAGTAGCTCAGTTGGTAGAGTCCAGGATTGTGATTCCTGTCGTCGTGGGTTCGAGTCCCATCTCGTACCCCACTAAGCCTCTAAATAATCTCCAAATTTTTCATCGACAAAGCAACTTTTGCTTTAGCTATTGTTTTTCAAATTTATCTGAATTCGGAGCTCCTTCCGAAGGAATCGCTGTGTCTAAATTTTCCTTACTCACGGTGCCTTAGGCTTGATGAAACGAGAAAATCAAGTCTTCGAAGGAAATCGTTTTCCCGCAAGTTGATGTTTACTGAAGGCTTGCCAGATGCTATAGGTGTAGCTTCTCAAAAATTTTCTTCCTTGAACTTTGTTTTCTTTTGTGTCTGTATCGGATAATTTCTTCATTCTTTCCTTACTAACTAACTTTTAATTTCGATGGAGTGAATTCACATGTTGAAGAAAGTATTGTGTGCAGCCGTCGGCTCAGCAATTGCTGTTTGCGCCTACGCTGAATCCAACGTAACTCTTTATGGGGTTTTAGATACAGCTGTTACAGTGACAAAGCACAAGAACCAGAGCGCCAAAGTCATGATGGATGACGGTATCTACGGCGGAAACCGCTTCGGTTTTAAGGGTACCGAAGACTTAGGCAACGGTTATTCCGTAGGCTTTATTCTTGAACAGGGTTTCCAATTGAGCACCGGAGCAGAAGGTTCCGAAGGTAAAGCATTCAACCGTGAATCTTTACTTCAGGTAACAAGCGATTGGGGCCAGTTAGCATTCGGTCGCGCCGGCGGTCTGTCTTCAGATAACGGTACCTACACTATTTTGAGAGGTTCTGCACTTTGGACTTCCTACTACACAGACGGTTGCGTAGCCGGTGCTTTTATCACAACTGATCGTTACGACAACTTGGTGGTCTATCGTTCTCCGGAATTCGGCGGCGCTACCGTAACAGCAATGTATTCCAACGGTACAGGCAGCGATGATCAAAAGTGGGCTAAGAACTCTCACTACTATGGCTTAGGTCTTGATTACAGCAAGAACGACACCGGTTTCAGCGCCATGTGGGAAATGCTAGATAACAAGGACATGGATGCCCAGTCAACCCAGTTGTTTACGATTGGCGGAAGTCAGGGTTTCGGCAACTTGACAGTTCATGCCGGATATCAGTTTGCTCAGCATAGCCAATACCTTCCGGCCTGGATCAGCCTTCCTGGCGACATGGGCCTTGCATCCAGAAAAGGAGTAACTCAGAACGCCTTCACAGCTTCTATCGGTTACCAGATTTGGGGCGGTGAATGGAAGCTTCAAGGCAACTATGCTTTCGGAAAATATAAAGCAACTAACGAGAAGTACAACATTTGGTCTGTCGGTACAGCTTACGAATATCCGTTCAGCAAGCGCACAATGGTTTATTCCTACGCAGGTTACGGTCAAGCCAACAAGATGCTGAAAGAATCCTCTGACTTCAATTCTTGGACACTCACTTTCGGTATCAACCACACCTTCTAAGCTGTAAAACCGCTTAGTAATGTCAAAGCCCGCGAATGCGGGCTTTGAAGTACTTGGAAAAGTTAATCTGAGAGTCGATGAAGGTGCGGCTTAAGTGCATTCCATTGTTCTTCGGTGACAGGCGTAATGGAAAGTCTGTTGCCTTTCTTTAGTACCTGCATTCCTTCGCACTCCGGAATCTCTCTTAAATCCTGGAGGCTGATTCTTTCTACCTTATAGAGGACTTTTACATCGATCTGAACCCATCTTGGCTTAACTTCCGAACTCTTAGGATCAAAGTAAACGGAATTAATTTCAAATTGGGTCGGATCAGGATAAGGATCAGAGGCTATTTGTCCAATCCCCACAATGCCGGGCTCTTTGCATGAAGAGTGATAGAAAAGGACCGGATCTCCCGTAGAGCATTTGTCGCGCATGAAATTTCTGGCCTGATAGTTTCTAACGCCGAACCACCCGACTGTTTGTTCGGGCATTCCGAGAACGTCATCTACGGATACTTCCGACGGTTCGGACTTCATCAGCCATGCATAAAATTCTTTTCCGGACATTCGACCACCTAATTATTGAAAGAAGGGTGCATTGTAGCAACCTTCAGAAAGAACAAAAGCGGCAGTGTTGTGCCGCTTCAGTTCGTCTGTTATGACAGATTAATGATGGATAGCGTATCTGATCCAAACAAAGCCGGAACCTACAGTTTCACAGCTCTTGAGTTCAAGTTTGCTTGCTTCCATTGGAGATTCTTCTCCGCACTGGCATTCAATAATGGACGGATGGTCTGACTTGCCGTCGATGCCGGGGTAGATGATTAAACTGAGTTCATCAACCAAGCCCATCTTCAAGAGATTTCCGTTGATAATAGCTCCGCCTTCAAGAAGCATATTCTTTGCACCGAAATCTTCTTCTAAATGCTTGAGGGCGCTCTTTGTTTCTTCGAGTTTGCTGCCCGGAGTTCTCATAATGTAGGAAACGCCGACGTCTTCCAGTTCTTTTTGATATGCGCGTGTGACGTGGCTTCCGAGAACGGCAACGATATGTTCACCGGTAGGAAGATTGGCTGCCTTGTAATGAAGTTTTCCTTGAGGATCGAACACAACTGCTAAAGGACGTCCTTCTCTCTTACCAACGAACGTTGTGGTGTGCATTGTTTTCGGGCCTTCCATTACCGGTTTTTCTTCAACGATGCCTTCACCGTATTCAGCCATTGTGACGCGGCCGACGATCCAGCCGTCGGACGGCATTTTAGAAGCTACAGCTTCATAGACTTCGGAAACATCAGAGGAATTGTTATAGAGGGGAGACCAGTATTTAGAGATAAGACGACCATCGGCAGACATGATCATGTGGCAGATTATTTTCATTTCGACTCTCCTTTGCCTAAAGATGAATTTTGATGACGGAGTTATGCACAAAAAACGTGCATACGGTTCTGCATTTGTAAGTATGCGCTTTATTGTTTAGGAAGGAAAGAAGAAAATTTCTCCCCAGCGCCTAAATGCTTGGATAGGGGTTGCGGTTTCGGGATAAACCTTAGCCGGAGGTTAATCTGAACAGTTCCTGTAAAGTGAATCACAACAACTTGAAATTGTGCCTCTGAGAAATAAATAACTACGGTAGGAAAAGGCTACCAAGTTCAATCTTCTAAAGGGGCAGAGGGAGAGAGTCAGAAAAAGTAGAACAAACAAGGGCTAGTTTTCGGTTTGAGGTGACGAGAGGAGGTTTAAAAAGAGCATTCAAAATGAGTGATTAAAAACTTTTGACATCTTGAGAGATTACCGCTTCTTAACAAACCTTGGAAGTGTTTGGGAGGGAGAGAGCTTTTTGGATAACGGCTTTAAGGTGAAGACTGCCGGAGAAACTAATGAAATTCCTATCCCTAAAAGGCAGAGTTTTTAAATAATTTATTCGTGATAGATCTAGGTTTTTTCAAACAAAGAAAACTTTTTCTCTTCAATAACACATTCAGGATCAAGAAGTTTCAAAAGAACCAATTGAAAAATATAGATTTTTTGAATGGTAGAGAAAATAAAGAACAAAACTAAGAGAGAAGATGGATGTTTTCCTATCATGTTTTTTACTAACTATTTTAAGAGATATGGAAGTGCTAATCCTCCCCCCTAAAAGAGGTTAAAAACCTTGCGATAAAAAAATAAATACGAAATACTTAGGGCTCAAACAGATTGCTTTAAATCTTTTCGTATCTATGCTAATATCTATAAAATGAAAAGATTAGTAGGTATAGGTGAAGCCGCTTCAGCACTGGGTGTGTCAATCACAACTCTGCGCCGCTGGGAGGCATCGGGTAAGTTAAAGGCTGAGCACACGGCAGGCGGTCATCGTCGTTATGATCTTGCCAAACTCAAGCCGGAACTAATTCATGCCGCCAGCGCAGACAACCGTCGAACGGTGGCTTATGCTCGTGTTTCTAGCCACGATCAGAAAGAGGATCTGGAACGCCAGAAACATATTCTGGAACTGTATTGCGCCCGCCAAGGCTGGACATTTGAGATTATCTCAGATCTAGGCTCCGGCATGAACTATCATAAAAAGGGTTTAAAGAAGCTGCTGGAGGCTATTCTTGACGAGCAGGTCGGCCGTTTAGTCATTACCCACAAGGATCGACTGCTTCGCTTTGGTGCAGAGTTGGTATTTGCCGTCTGCGAGGCTAAGCATGTCGAAGTTGTGATCCTTAATCAAGGGGAGGACCCGACGTTTGAAGCAGATCTAGCTGAGGATGTGACGGAGATCGTCAACCTATTCTC